>JAQGIJ010000053.1 GCA_028291285.1 Phenylobacterium sp.
ATCAGTCCTCGTTCGTGGTCGCCTCCATCATGGATGTCGGCGTGGAGATGCTGATCGCCGCCGTCCTGGCGGGCACGACGGTGCTGCTGTTCGTGGGTAGCTGGCGATCGACGTTGATCGTCGCCACCTCCATCCCGCTGTCGATCCTCAGCTCCTTGTTCATGCTGTCCGTGTTCGGGCAGACGATCAACGTCATGACTCTGGGCGGCCTGGCGCTCGCGGTGGGAGTCCTGGTGGACGACGCCACCGTGATGATCGAGAACATCAACGCGCACCTCGAGCAGGGCGGTTCAGAAAAGACCCTCGAGCAGGCAATCATCGAGGCCGCGAACCAGATCGTCGTCCCAACCTTTGTCTCGACCTTATGCATCTGCATTGTCTGGTTGCCGCTGTTTCAGTTAGGCGGTGTCGCCGGCTACCTGTTCGTGCCGCTGGCCGAGGCGATCATTTTCGCCATGATTGCTTCGTTTATCCTGTCGCGGACGTTGACCCCGACCATGGCGGCCTTCCTGCTGCGGGGACAGGTCGAAGCCCAGCGAAACCCGGACAAGAGCAAGCCCCCCAGTCGAATGGCGCGATTCCAGGCCGGATTTGAGCATCGATTCGAGAAATTCCGGACCGCATATGGGGCGCTTCTGGAGAAGCTGATAGGTAGGCCGAAGAGGTTCGTGGCGGTCTATTTGCTTGGAGAGCTCGTGTCTCTTGTCCTGCTGATTTTCGTCGGCGAAAACTTCTTTCCAAGCATAAAGGGCAATGAGATTGATTTGCATCTTCGCGCCCCGACCGGAACGCGAATCGAAGAGACGTCAAAGATCGCGGTCTTAGTCGATCAACAAGTCCGGCAGCTGTTAAACCCGCATGTCACCAACACCATCCTGAATTGCGGCCTTCCGACGACGGGCATCAATCAAGCCTATAACAACACCGGAACAGTCGGTTCCCAAGATTGCGACATCACAATTTCTCTCGACAACCCGGCCTCTCCGGTCGCGACCTACCAGGTACGCCTGCGTCAGGCATTGACTGAGAGATTTCCGGGAACCCAATTCAACTTTCTTCCGGGAGATATTACAGACAAGATTCTCAACTTTGGCCTTCCATCACCGATCGATGTGCGTATTACCGGCGCGGATCAGAAGGGCATATACGCTTATGCAACACAGATGGCCGCTCGTATGCAGCAAATCGCGGGCGCGGCCGACGTCCACATACAGCAGATCCAAGGCCAGCCTACCCTGCTGTTGACATCGGAGCGCGACCTTGCGAGCGCGACCGGGCTGACCGAGTCTGACATTGCGTCCAATGCGCTGACGGTCCTGTCGGGAAGCGGGCAAGTCACCCCGACCTACTGGCTCGATACAAGCTCCGGCGTCTCGCACCTCGTGAACCTGCAGACGCCGCCGCAACAATTGACCAGCGTCAACGACCTGCAGACCATCACCGTAGATAAAGGCGACGGGAACCCGACGAACGGACCGACGCAGATCGTCGGCGCATTGTCGCGCATATCGCAGACCGGATCGCCGGGCCTCGTCTCCCACTACAACATTCAACCGGTGATCGACATCTACGCCAGCGTCGAGGGACGTGATCTCGGCGCGGTCGGTGGCGAGGTGCAGAAGGTCATCCGGAGCATGGCTCCCAGCGCGCCGAAAGGCGCCACCGTCGTGCTTGGCGGGCAATTCCCCACGATGAGTTCAGCCTACTTTCAGCTGCTGACCGGTCTCGTATTGTCGATCGTGTTGATCTACCTCGTCATCGTCGTAAACTTTCAGTCCTGGCTCGATCCGTTCATCATCATCTCGGCGTTGCCTGCGGCGCTTGCCGGTATTACCTGGGCCTTGTTCCTGACGGGCACCACCCTGTCGGTGCCGGCCTTGACCGGCGCCATCATGTGCATGGGCACCGCGACGGCGAACACCATCCTGGTCATCGCCTTCGCGCGCGACCGGCTCGCCGAGCACGGCGATGCGGCGCAGGCGGCGGTGGAGGCGGGCGTCGCGCGGATCCGGCCGGTGCTGATGACCGCCTTGGCGATGATGATCGGCATGATCCCCATGTCGGTCAGCAACACCCAGAACGCGCCGCTGGCCCGGGCGGTTATCGGCGGCCTGTTCGTGGCGACCTTCACGACGCTTCTCTTCGTTCCGAACCTGTTCGCGATCCTCCACCGCACGACCGGCGCGCGCGAGCGGCGCCCGCAGTCGGCCGCTGGGGGGGCGGTGCAGGGGCCAGCGCAGGAGGCGACCCCGTGAGCGCCCAGGGCGCCTCTCCCAGGCGACGCGGACCAGGGCGCCGGACGATCGTGGTGCTCGCGCTGCTGGTCGTGGTCGCGCTAGCCGCATACGGAATCTGGTCCCGGTCGAGGGCGACGGCGGACCTGAAGGTCAGAGCGGACGACGCCTCGATACCGCGCGTGCAGATGATCCTGCCCCAACTGCCGCCGCCGAAGCACGCGCTCACCCTGCCCGGCAATATCGAGGCCTGGCACCAGGCCGCGATCTACGGGCAGGTGACCGGCTATATTTCCAACTGGTACAAGGATTACGGCGCGCAGGTGAAGGCCGGCGATCTGCTGGCGACGGTGGCGACCCCGAGCCTGGACGCCGAACTCGCGCAGGCCAAGGCGCAGCTCGACACCACGCAGGCGAACTACAACCTGGCCGCCCTGACGGCCAAGCGCTGGTCAGCCCTGGCCGGGACGCAGGCTGTCGCGCAGCAGGATGTGGACATCAAGATCGCCGACGCGAAGGCGCAGAAGGCGATGGTCGAGGCCGCGCGCCAGAACGTCGCCAAGTTCCAGGGCATGAGTGCGTTCAAGAGGGTGGTGGCGCCCTTCGACGGCATCGTCACGGTCCGCAATATCAACATCGGCGACTACGTCGGCGCCCAGGGCGCCCAGGAGAGCGCGCGCGCCCCGTCGCAGCCACTCTTCGTCGTCGCCGACGTTCATGATCTGCGCGTGTTCATCTCGGTGCCGCAGAGCTATTCGGCGGGGTTGGGGCCCGGCCTCTCGGTCTCGCTGACGTTGCCGCAGGATCCGGGCACGCGGATCCCGGCGCAGTTCCTGACGACGGCAAAGGCGGTCAATCCCGCCACGCGCGCCATCGTGACGGAGCTGACGCTGCCCAATCCGAACGGCAAGTACATGCCAGGAAGCTTTGTAAACGTGCAGTTCGAGTTCCCGAGCGACCCGGGCATCCTGATCATACCCGAGCAGGCGTTGCTGTTCCGAGCGCAAGGCATGCAGGTCGCGCTGATTGGCAGCGGGGGAAAGGTGCGCCTCCAGAAGGTCACGCTGGGCCGCAACCTTGGCAATACCGTGGAGGTCACGTCCGGACTGACGAAGGACGACAAGCTGGTCGCCGCCCCGTCGCTGGGCCTGCTCGACGGCCAGACGGTGAAGGTCGTGCAGCCCGTGGCTGGCGCGAATCCCAGCGCGGGTGGGGGCGCGTCCCGGTGACTTGCGCCGCCGCGGTATCGAGTCGCCCTGGGCGGGCGCGGAATATGGTCGTCGCGATCGTCCTCACCGGACTTGCGGGGTGCGCGCTGGCGCCGACTTACGAGCCGCCGCGCTATGTCTTGCCGGCGGACTGGCGCGGACAGCGCCCTTTCGGCGTCGCGAACCCCAGGGACACCCTGCCCCGCGGGCCCTGGTGGGAGCAATTCGGGGATCCGCTGCTGAGCCAGTTGGAGCAGCAGCTGGAGGCGCAAAATCCCAATCTCGCCGCCATGTACGAACAGTATGTCGAGGCCCGGGACGCGGCGGCCGCCGCCCGTGCGGCCCTTTACCCGCAGATTTTAACCGACGCCCAGCTGTCCTACAATCAGCAGTCGACCCACTCCTTGTTCAAGAACCCGGCGATCACCCAGTTCAGCAACGAGGGGCTCAGCATCGTCGAGGGCGCGGCGAGCTGGCAGCCGGATTTCTGGCAGCGGATCCGGAACCAGGAGCACCAGCAAGCCCGGCTGGCGCAATCGAGCGCCGCCCTGGTGGCGAACGCCCGGCTCAGCCTGCAGACCCAGCTCGCCAACAACTACATCGCGCTTCGCGGGCTGGACGCGCAGGCGGTGATCTATCGCAGCTCGGTCGCCGAGTACGAGACGTCGGTCGACATCACGCAACTGCGGCTGCGCGGCAAGATCGGCTCGGCGCTCGACGTACGCCGTGCACAGGCGCAGCTCGCCTCGACCCAGGCTCTCGAAAGCGCCAACCTGGCCAGCCGCAGCGTTCTCGAACACGCTATCGCCGTGCTGGCCGGCGCCGAGGCGAGCACATTTGCGATCCCACCGAGGGCTGACAGCGGGCTGAGCAATCCGACCGTGCCGGTGGGCGTGCCCGCGCAGCTGCTCGAACGCCGGCCCGACATCGCGAGCGCCGAGCGGCAGATGGCCGCGGCGAATGCAGGGATCGGCATCGCGCGCGCCGCCTTCTTTCCCAACATCACCATCAGCGGGACGGCCGGCTTCGAGGACACCGGGTTCAATCTGTTCAGCCTGCCAAACAGCCTCTGGTCGATCGGGGCAGGCGCTGTGCTGCCGCTGTTCGAGGGCGGACTGCGGCGGGCTGAGCTGCAAAGGAGCTGGTCGCAGTTCGCGTTTACGCGGGACAACTATCGCGCCACCGTCCTGACGGCGTTTCAGCAGGTGGAAGACGGACTGGCGCTGTCACAAAGCCTGCAGTCGCAGACGCAGTCGCAGCAGCAGGCCATAACCGCGGCTATTGGGGCGGTGGCCCTGACCCAGCAGCTCTATATCGGGGGCATCGTCACCTATCTGGACGTCGTCATCGCGCAGCAGACAGCCCTCACCGCGGGGGTGGCCTCGGTGCAGGCAAGAACGCTCCAGCTGCAGACCACGGTCAACCTGATCGGCGCGCTGGGCGGCGGCTGGACGACGGAAAATCTGCCGAGCGAGAAGGCCGTCTTGCCGTTCAATGCCGTCGACGTGCTGCACCACGACCGACGGCCGCCTCCGGACGGGACGGGAGACGGCGGATCGGAGTCGTCGCGACCGCCGCGGTCTTCAGGGTCTTAGTGGCGCAGCCGGCGCTCCCAAGGCGCGGCCGGCAAAAAGCGGAAGCGCCGCACGGACCAACCGACGACTCGGCGGAGCAGTCCCTGCCACGCGGCGGGAGACACCGCCGCGTTCGCCGCGTTGACAGCGCGAAGTCTCCTTTTAGGCGATTGGGATTGCGGAATTTTCTGGCGGGCGCCTAAGGTCGTTCCGGGTGGTGGGTAGCAACCGTAGCGTTTGGCGCGATGTCGCGCCTGCGCTTTGGTAAAATATTGTTTCCCCGTCGCGGCGCGTTGGGGGAACGAGATATGCCTAGCAGCAATGGCCCGCAGGCCAAGGACGACATTGCGGGTGGCGCC
>JAQGIJ010000583.1 GCA_028291285.1 Phenylobacterium sp.
GTTTGTCGCAGGCAGTTCCTAGACCTCTCCTCGCCGAAAAAAACGAGGAGCTCCCATGACCATCGCCGCCGCCGACTACGCCAAGGTCTTCGAGCGCGACTTCCGTCCCCGCCCGGCGCGCCGCGCCCGCCGCGCCGCCGCCTACGCCCTGTGGGCCGGCCTCTTCGTGATCCGCCCGAGGCTCGCCCTGCAGATCCTGCGCGAGCGGAGGTGAGTCTGCGGCTTGTGTTTCGCCGCCGCCGCGGCCACCGTTCGCCAACTGACCAAGGGAGGCGAGACTGGAGGAAGCCCTGGCGAGGCTGGCCGTGCGCCTGCGCGGCCCGGGCGCGCGCGTCGAGGCCGCCGAGCGGCTCTCCGGCGGCGCCAGCATGGAGACCTGGGCCTTCGTCCTGGTCTCCCCGGCCGGCCGCGAGGCGCTGATCCTGCGCCGCCGCGGGGCCCAGGCCTACGACCCCGACGGCAGCCACATCAGCCTTGCCGCCGAGGCCGCCCTGCTCCGCGCCGTGGCGGCGAAGGGCGCGCCGGCCCCGCCGATGGTCCACCTCTGCGACGACCAGGACGGGCTCGGCGAGGGGCACGTCACCCGCCGCGTCGCCGGCGAGACGCTGGGGCGCAAGATCCTCGACGATCCGCGGTTCGACGCCGTCCGCCCCCGCCTGGCCGGGCAGTGCGGCGAGATCCTCGCCCGCATCCACGCCACGCCACCGCCCGCGCAGGCGCAGCTCGTCCTGGAGACCGGGCCGGCGGTGCTGGCGCGGTACGAGGCGACGTATCGGCAGATGGGCTGCGAGCGGCCGATCCTCGAGCTCGCCTTCCGTCACCTGAGCGCGCATGCGCCGCCGCCGATGGAGCCGGTGCTGCTGCACGGCGACTTCCGCAATGGCAACCTGGTGGTCGATCCCGTAGCCGGCGTGGCGGCGGTGCTGGACTGGGAGCTCGCCCATCGCGGCGACCCGGCCGAGGACCTCGGCTGGATCTGCGTCAACTCCTGGCGCTTCGGCCGGCCGGACCGGCCGGTCGGCGGCTTCGGCGCCTACGCCGACCTGCTCGAGGGCTACGCCAGAGCGGGCGGCACGACGGTGACCCTGCCGCGCCTGCGCTACTGGCAGGCGCTCGGCTCGCTGAAGTGGGCGGTGATCTGCCTGAAGATGTACGCCAGCTGGGCGACCGGGGTTGCGACCTCGGTCGAGCGGCCGATGATCGGCCGCCGCGTCAGCGAGGCGGAGATCGACCTCGTCCACCTGCTGGAGGCCGGCCTGTGATCACCCATCCCACCGCCGAGGAGCTGGTGGCGGCCGTCGGCCGCTGGATCGACGAGGTCCGGCCGCAGCTCGACCCGCGCAACGCCTTCCTCGGGCGCGTCGCCCAGAACGCGCTCGCCCTGGTCGGCCGCGAGCTGGCGCAGGGCGTGCAGGCCGACGCCGCCGCGGCGGAGCGCCTGGCCGGCGTGCTCGGCCACGGCGGCGCCTATGCCGACCTGGCGCACGAGCTCTGCGCGGCGCTGCGCCGGGGCGAGGTGGACGCCGCCACGCCTGGCCTGCTCGCGGCGCTGAAGGCCAATGCGCTCGACCAGCTGGCCATCGACCAGCCCCGCTACAAGCACGATCCCGCCGGCTAGCCGGCCCCCGCCTTCAACGAGATAGGGAGCGCCCCAACGTGGACTTCGACCTGCCCCAGCGCATCACCGACTACCTGGCCGAGCTCGACGACTTCATCGAGCGCGAGATCAAGCCGCTCGAGCGCGAGAACGACAACACCCGCTTCTTCGACCACCGGCGCGAGTACGAGCGCACCGACTGGGAGGCCGGCGGCCTGCCGAAGCACGAGTGGGAGGCGCTGCTGGCCGAGGCGGTGCGGCGCGCCGACGCCGCCGGCCACTACCGCTACGGCTGGCCGCAGGACCTGGGCGGGCGCGCCGGCTCGCAGCTCGACCTCGCCATCATCCGCGAGCACCTCGCGGCCAAGGGGCTCGGCCTGCACAACGACCTGCAGAACGAGCATTCGATCGTCGGCAACAACCCCTTCGTCCTGCTGTTCAAGGCCTTCGCCACGCCGGAGCAGTACGCCCGCGATTCCCCGCGGCTGCTCGCCGGCAACACGCGCACCGCCTTCGGCCTGACCGAGCCGAACCACGGCTCCGACGCCACCTTCATGGAGACCCGCGCGGTCCGCCACAGCCGCGACGGCAAGCCGGGCTGGCTGATCAACGGCGAGAAGATGTGGATCACCGGCATGCACGTGGCCACCCATGTGATGACCTTCGCAAGGACCTCCGGGAAGGACGGCCAGGCCACCGGGATCACCTGTTTCCTGGTCCCGACCGACACGCCCGGTCTGAAGATCGAGGAGTGGCTCTGGACCTTCAACATGCCCACCGACCACCCGCGCATCAGCTTCACCGACGTCTGGATCCCGGAGGACAGCTACTGGGGCGAGATCGACAAGGGGCTGGGGGCGGCGCAGAGCTTCGTCCACCAAAACCGCATCCGCCAGGCGGCAAGCTCGCTCGGCGCGGCGGTCTACTGCATCCAGGAGAGCGTCCGGTACGCCCGCGAGCGCAAGCCCTTCGGCCGCCCGCTCTCCGACAACCAGGCGATCCAGTTCCCGCTGGTGGAGCTGGCCACCCAGGCGGAGATGCTGCGCCTGCTGATCCGCAAGACCGCCTGGGACATGGACCGGTTGGAGCACAAGGAGGTCGAGCGCCAGATCTCCGACAAGGTGTCGATGTGCAACTACTGGGGCAACCGCCTGTGCTGCGAGGCGGCCGACCGGGCCATGCAGGTCCACGGCGGCATCGGCTATTCCCGGCACAAGCCGTTCGAGCACATCTATCGCCATCACCGGCGCTATCGCATCACGGAGGGCAGCGAAGAGATCCAGATGCGCAAGGTGGCAGCGTTCCTGTTCGGCTACCTCGGCCCCCGGCGAAAGGAACTCAGCGCGGTGACCTGGGACGATGTGGATTATCGCAAGACCGGAGGATGAGCGCTATTTCCCGGTAAACTTGGCCGGGCGCTTTTCGACGAACGCCGCCATGCCCTCCTTCTGGTCCTCGAAGGCGAACAGGGAGTGGAACAGGCGCCGCTCCAGCTTCACGCCCTGGCTGAGCGGCGTCTCATAGGCGGCGTTGACCATCTCCTTGGTCATCATCACCGCGTTGGGCGAGAGGGCGGCGATCTTCTTCGCCGTGTCCAGGGCCGTGGAGATGAGGTCGGCGGCCGGAACCACCCGGCTCACCAGGCCGCTGCGTTCGGCTTCGGCGGCGTCCATCATCCGGCCGGTGAGCACCATCTCCATGGCCTTGGACTTGCCGACGAACCGGGTCAGCCGCTGGGTGCCGCCGGCGCCCGGAGAAACGCCAATGGTGATTTCCGGCTGGCCGAATTTGGCGGTGTCGGCGG
>JAQGIJ010000614.1 GCA_028291285.1 Phenylobacterium sp.
ACCGCGGGAGGCTGAGGCGAGCGCTCAGGAGCGCTCGTCCTCCACGCCAGCGGCCGACAGCCGGTTCTATCGGATCATGGCGGCTCTGATCTCGGCGAGATACTGAGCTCGCCTGATCACCTGATGGTGGTGGCCGCCCTGTCGGCGGTTGTTCGAGACTTCGCCGAGATCACCACGGCGGGCTGGCTGATGACCGCCATCCGGCTGCTGGTCTTCATCGCGCTCGCCGGGACGGCGATCGCGATTGCGGCTCTCTGCGTGGCCGTGCAGATCGCAACAGCCGCTGGGACGGACAAGTTGACCCCGAGCCGACTCGGCTCAGGCTGGGTCTGGCGCACAGACCAGAGCGGCTCCGCGCGCCAACTCGAATATCAGTTCGGTAGGCCCGCGCCGCCCGGACTTGCGCCGCACGAGCTTGAAGGGCACGGAGGCCACCCCGTCAACTCTTCGGCGGATACGGCCATGTCGTGAGCGCCGCAGGCGGCCAGGGGTCGAGATCCTCGACACCAGCAGCCCATCGGAGTCTGCTGGGCGCAGGGCGTCGCCCGACCAGAGCGTCGACTCCTCGATGAGTATCGCGCCTGAGTCGCGGATCTCGCTGTAGAGCAACTCGAAGAGGTTCGGATTGGGCGGACGGGCGGGGACGAGGATCCTGCGCCCGGCGAGCGCTTGCGGGGTGAGCTCGCCGTCGCAAAGCGGGTCGTCCGCGTCCATCTCCAGCTCCAAGAAGAGATTCTCCAGCACGAATTCCTCGAGTTCGGGTCCGTGCTCGGCGCCCAGGGTGAAGCTCGCGTCCAGCTCTCCGGCGGCAAGACGGGCGAGGAGCACGCGCGACCAGCCGACCTCGAGATCCAGCGGCGTCTGCGGGTGAGTGCGGCGGAAGGCGTCGATGAGATCGCGCGCCGCGGGGATCTGGCCCACGTAGGGCGGGGCGCCGATCCGAAGCACGGCCGGCGCGCCGCTCAGTTCGCGCGCGACGTCGTCGAACTCCGCGATCGCGTTCCGGATGGCCTGAGCCCTGGGCAGCAGCACCTGGCCGGCGGGCGTGATCTCCACCTTGCGCGTCGTGCGGACGAACAGCTCCACGCCCAACCGGCGCTCCAACTGGCGGACGCGCGCCGAGAGCCAGGGCTGGGCCACATTAAGACGCGCCGCGGCCTTGGTGAAGGAGAGCTCCTCCGCCACGGCGACGAAGCAGAGGTGGAGTCGTGTGTCTGGAGCCATCAGTACTTTTAGGCATGGACTTAGATGACGGCCAGCTTAATCGAGCGTCCGTTCCGTCTTGGACCCCTCCCTGCCCACCGCCTAAACGGACAGAGTGCAGAGCAACTTTGGAAGAAGGCGCGAGCCGGGCGAGATGCCGCAAGATCCCGACATCCGCCCCCCGCCGCGCGCGAGCGCATTGACGCGGCGGTGGGCGCCTGGACGGCGGGGCTCACCCCCCACGCAGTCATGGACGCCCTGCAGGCGGTGGGCGTGCCGGCGGCGGCCATGCTGCGCGTGTCGGAGCTGCCGGCGCTGCCCTACTTCCGCGACCGCGCCTTTTTCCAGGATTTGAACGAGCCGCACCTCGGCCGAGCAATAGCCGTGGACAACGCGCCGGTCCGCTCGGAGCGGCTGGCCCGGCCGCCACTTGGCCCCGCCCCGCTGGTGGGCGAACACACCCGCGCCCTAGCGGCGGATCTGCTGGGCCTCGACCCTCGCGAGATCGACCGGCTGATCGAGGCCAGGGTGCTTGAGACCTCCGAGGCTGCTTCACGCGAAGGAGAAGGACGATGAGCGAAGTGGCGAGCGCCCCGGCGGTCCTGGTGGAGCGGCAAGACCGCGTGATGATCGTCACGATCAACCGCCCCGACGCGCGCAATTCGGTCAATTGCGATGTGCACGTGGGCGTCGGCTCGGCGCTCGAGGAAGCCGACAAGGATCCCGACATCTGGGCGGTGATCCTCACCGGCGCCGGAGACCAGGCATTCTGCGCCGGCGCGGACCTGAAGGCGCTTTCTCGCGGCGAGCGGCTGGGCCCGGCCGACCCTGTCCAGCAGGCGTGGGGCTTCGCGGGCTACGCCACGCACCACATCTCCAAGCCCACCATCGCGGCGGTGAACGGGTTCGCCCTCGGAGGCGGCACGGAGCTCACCTTGGCCAGCGACCTCGCGGTGGCGGCGGAGACCGCCATGTTCGGCCTGCCGGAGGTGAAGCGCGGGATTCTGGCTGGGGCGGGGGGAGCGTTCCGCCTCAACGCCCAGTTGCCGCCCAAGGTCGCGATGGAGATCCTGCTGACCGGCGATCCGATCAACGCGCGGCGGGCGCTCGAGCTCGGCCTGGTCAACGCCGTCGTGCCCCAGGCGCAGGTGCTGGACGCAGCGCTGAAGCTGGCCGCCCGGATCACCGTCAACGCTCCTCTGTCCGTCCAGGCGTCGAAGCGGATCGCCCGCGGCATGCTGGAGGGCAAGGTGGAGGCCGAGGACGCCTACTGGGGCGCCACCCGCCGGGAGAGCTCGGCGCTGATGCGCTCCGAGGACGCCCGGGAAGGCCCGCGCGCCTTCGCCGAAAAGCGCGCACCGGTCTGGAAAGCGCGATAGCAGAGCAGCTGAGGTGAAGGAGCAAGCCATGGCCGAGGAGGCCGAGCGCATCGCAGTGATCGTGGGGGTGGGGCAGGTCAACGACCGCCCGAAGGACCCTGCGGAAGGCTTGGACTCCCTCGGCCTGATGACCGCGGCGCTGCGCGAGGCCGACGCGGACGCGGGCGGCGGCTGGCTCGCGCAACTCGACTCCCTGGCGGTCGTCGACCAGATCTCCTTCCGCGACCTCGGCGATGTCTCCGGGCCGCTGGCGGAGCAGATCGGGGCGACGCCGAAGCTCTGCTACAAGACCCCGATGGCCAGCGGGGACAGTCCGATCCTGCTCCTCAACGAGGCCGCGAACCGCATCGCGGCCGGCGAGATAAAGGTGGCCGCGGTGGTCGGCGGCGAGGCGCTGCGGACCGCGGCGCAGCGGGCGGCGGCGGCGTCCGGCGATCACCCGTCCGCGCACAACGCCAGCCGCGCGATGTCTTCGCGCCGGGCGCCCTCCTATCGCCAGCGCTACGGCCTCGTGGCGCCGGTCGACATCTATCCGCTCTACGAAAACGCCGGCCGCGCCGCCTACCGCCAGACGCTGGCGCAAGCCCAGGCCGAGAGCGGCGCGATCTGGTCGTTGTTTTCCGAGGTTGCGGCCGAAAACCCGGGCGCCTGGATCAAGAAGCCGGTGACGGCGGAGGAGATCGTGCAGCCGTCGGCGGACAACCGCCCGATCGCCTTCCCGTACAACAAGCTGATGGTCGCCAACTCCTCGGTGAACCAAGGCGCCGGCTTCATTGTGACGAGCCTCGCCAAGGCGCGCGCCGCCGGCATCCCCGAGGATCTCCTGGTCTACGTTGGGCGCGGCGCGGCGGCGCACGAGTCCGGCGATTTTCTCAAGCGCGACCGATACGACCGCACGCCCGCCATGGAGGTCTCGCTGCGCCGCGCGCTCGAGCTTAATGGCCTAGGCGTCTCTGACCTCGACCTCGTCGAGCTCTACAGCTGCTTCCCCTGCGTGCCGAAGATGGCGCGTCGCGTGCTGGGCTGGCCGGTGGATAAGCCCGCCACCGTCTTCGGCGGCCTGACCTTCGGCGGCGGCCCGATCGGCAACTACATGAGCCACGCTGTGGTGGGCATGGTGCTGAAGTTGCGGAAGCGGGGGCGCAAGGGCCTGCTGTTCGCGAACGGCGGCCTGGCCACTCACAACCATACCATCGTCTTGAGCCGCGAGCCGCTACCCGCGCAGACCTTGCCGCACGACTTTGACTGCCAGGAGGAGGCGAACGTCGCGCGCGGGCCGATTCCGCCGCACGTCGAGGACTACACGGGACCCGGCCAGATCGAGACCTACACCGTGCTTTATGAGCGGAACGGCCAACCGAAGTTTGGCGTCATCGTCGGCCGCAATCCGGACGCGGCGCGGTTCCTGGCCAAGGTCCTGCC
>JAQGIJ010000518.1 GCA_028291285.1 Phenylobacterium sp.
CACGCATACGCGAAGATCGGCGTCGATATGACGGTGTTCAACGTATTCCCAGGACTCACCGGCATACAGGAGGTGGAGCGAAACATGCGCTACCTCGCTGAGCATGTAATGCCGCAATACCGCGCCGTGGCCTGACGGCGCAGCCGCACCGCCTTGCCGCACAAAGTAGCGCTCCGCAAACCGGGCGCTCGACGTCCATAGGGCGCTGATCGCGCCTCGGGCCGCAGGGAGTGGACGAGCCGCCCCGCCTGTGCACCGCCACGCGTTCGCATCAACGGCGCTAGAAGGACGTCTGCGGCCTCATCAGAACTGAGCGAGTTCGTGCGGAAAGGGCTCCCGTCCGCCAATTTGGGCGGTGATTTGCCTGGTGGTCTTCGTCGCCAGTTCGGCAAGTGCCGCCACCCGGGAGGGCGGCACCTGGCTCAGGAACCCGAAGATCGCCACATGGAGAACGTTCTGGCCCGCGGCATCAAAAACCGGGGCTGCGAGACCGAAGATCGGCGCCGGTACTTGAGCGCCCTCACCCTGCTGAGCTTGGATATCCGCAAACCGCTCAATCTGGAGGAGCTGAAAGTCCCGAGCCTTGCGGGAGTTGCGGCCTATGCCCAAGGGCGCCGCGTCTTCCAGCCATTGACGGACCTCGCCAAGGCCTGACTTGCGATTTCCGCCCAGTGAGACGGTCCACGAGTAGCCGTGAGTCCGCGCCCAGACCACATCGTCTACAAACGTATCCCTGTCCTCGTTGTAGGAGCCATATCCTTGGGCGGAAGCCGCCGAGAGCATGGCTTGCAACTTTGCTGGTGACGACCAGGCGAACTGAAGCGTGCCCATCGGCGGCGCCAGGGGAAAGGTGCGGCCAACGGCCTGATTGATCTGGAAGGGCCCCGAACTGTTCACGCTTGCCACCGCGACCAACCGGGCGTCGGGGGTCAGGCGGTAGGCCGACGCCGTCAGGTTGGACTGCGTGGCGAGACCAGGCAAAGCCGTCCTCGCCGCCTCCAGGACATCGCCGCTACCGGCCGCCGCGTCCCCCAGAGCGATGAGCGCCGGGCCCAGGGAATAGGTCTTGTTGATTGGATTGAGGATGAGGCAGCCCTCCTCGAGGAGGGTCGTCAGGATGCGGTGGGTGCTCGCCTTTCCATGACCAAGTCGCCGCGCGAGCTCGGAAACGCCCAGGGGCTCTGGCGCCACAGCTCTCAGGATCTGCAACAGCCGTATGGCATGTGCCGCCGCGGGCGCCGGCGACGTCACGTCGGACAGCTTGGTCATCCTCACGAACCCCCATTCACTTCGCGCGAAATGTCGATCTCTCTCTACGCCACCGCGCTCGGAACGGCGTCTGACGATTATGCTCGCCCTACCCAGGAGTTCGACACCTGGGACGTCAGAGGTCCGAACCTGCTCATGTGGGCGCGCTCAGGGCCAGGGGCGGCCTTGAGTCAACCAAGTGGAACAAGAGTCGCGTTCCACGAAACCGGACACCTCGGAAGGGACGCTGGTGCGCCCGGCGAGCTCACCGGACGGTTGGGTGCTGCTCACGAGTTCCGACCGCTCGTGATCCTCCGCGCGGAGCAACTTTCGCTTGTCAAACTTGAGCTGGCAAGCAGCAGAATTTTCGACATCAGCGGCGCCGTTTGTGAAGGGACCCCAGAGTCGCGGCGCGTCATTGACGTCGCCAGAGGGCGGTTGCAATCGCAAGAGCTATCGCCGCCATTATGCTGGTGGTGGCGAAAAGAAGGTGGGCGATCTTCGCTGGGTTTGCCACTCCGCCTGTAGAAGGGAGCTGCTGACGGTGAAAGTGGGTCTGATCATCTCCAACGCACCGCGCATCCGAATCCCCGAGATCGCCCGACGCGCCGACGAGCTCGGGTTTGAATCCTTGTGGGTGGGTGAGCACATCGTGTTGCCCATCGAAAACGACGAGGAGCACCCTTACGGTCGACCCAATGTGGTTCAGCCGCACAATGAAAGCCTTGCGCCCTTTGTCGAGCTGGCCTTTCTCGCAGGCGTAACCGAAAGAATCCGCCTTGCGACCGGGGTGATCCTGCCGCCGATCCGCAACCTGTTCGCGACCGCCCGGGAAATCGTGACGCTCGACGTCTTGTCAGGCGGCCGAGTGGATGTGGGCGTCGGCATAGGATGGCACGCCGGCGAGTTCGCCCTCATGGGTGCTGATTTCGCAACCCGCGGAGCCTACACGGACGAGTTCATCGATGCTCTCCAGCGACTGTTTTCCGAAGAGCGCCCGAGCTTCAGCGGGAGGCACATCGCCTTTCCAGAGGTCGGATTCGAGCCCAAGCCCGCCCAGAAACCACGCCCGCCAATCTTGGTCGGAGGCGACAGCATGCCAGCGATGCGGCGCGCGGCGCGGCGAGGCGATGGATGGTACGGCCACGCGGCGTCTCCACACCAAGCTCGGACAAGGATCGACGCCATGAGGGAGGTGCTCACCGAGGAGGGACGCGATCCGGCCGACTTCGAGCTCGTGCTTCAGGTCTGGGACCCTCCGGACCTGGAGGCGCTGGAGGCCTACGTCGAAGCTGGCGCCGAGCGGATCGTGACGGCTCCGTTTCATCCTCAGGATCTGCAGCCGCTGACCACTCTCGAGACCTATGCCGAACGGATCGGCTTAAGCAGAACGGCTTAGTCGAGGGTGCAGAGACGTGGCCTCTGCACGCATCATCTCAAGATGCTGCGCCGAACAGTTGGTCTCGCACCTTGTCCATCAGCGCGTAGCTCCAGATGCCGTCCTCGGCCTCCGCGGCCGCGACCGTGGGCCATTCCGCGGAGACCGTGATGCGGCGCCCGCCAAAGCTGACGATCTGGCCCGTTATCGGAGCCGAGAGCGGCGAGGCCAGCCAGCCCACCACCTGGGCCACGTTCTCGGG
>JAQGIJ010000651.1 GCA_028291285.1 Phenylobacterium sp.
GCCGTCGGCTTGTCCCGCGACGAGTAGCTGATGAAGACATCGTGGCTCATGCCCGCTCCCCGGCCAGGCATTTGGGCTCGGAAAAGGCGTGGTCACAAGCATCTCAGGCTAAGCCGGCGCACGGGGGGCTGAGACGATGCGGCCGGGCTCTGTTCGCCGAGGCCGACGGCGCCGCGGCGGGTGCGCCGAGAGAATATGCCGAGAGAATATCTCGTGTTCGTCGAGGCCGAGTACGTCCTGCTAAAAGGCTCTAGCTCATCGCGGCGGGCCCTCGGCCATGATCACCCACTTGGCCGCGAGCTCGACGTAGGCTTCCATCATGTCCAGATCCTCGCACCAGTCGGCCAGGGCGTAGGTGTCCTCCGCCATCCGGTGGCAGTGCGCGCTCCACCGCCGCTGGCGGTCGTCGTCTTCGACCTCCATCATGCGTCGGGACACATCATGCGCAGCCGGTGATCGGCGAGCGCTGCGTCAGCCACGCGTCTGTGGCGCATTTCGTTTCCCACCCCCGGTAAGCGGCGCTTTCCTGCACAACGGCGCCATGGGATGTCGGGTTCCCGACAGATCAACGACCGTTTACCTCAGCGGGTCCGGTGGTGAAAGTGGGGAGTGCGCCATCGTTCGCGATCGGCCGTGACTCAACCATTGGCCGCCTTCATCTCCCGCACCCAGTGGCTCCAGGTCTCGATCCGCCGCCAGAAGAGCTCGCGGGTGGAGGCGAAGTTGTGCATGTGGCCCATGCGCGGGCAGATGTAGAGGTCGACCGAGCGGGCCGACATGTAGATGCGCGGCTCGCCCTTGGGGTCGGCGATCACGTCGCGCTCGCCCATGGCGACCAGCACCGGCGCGCGGACGGAGGCGGCTTCCGGCAGGACGCAGCCGGGCGTGAGGCAGGACTGGGCCACGGCGCCTGGCGTGGTGAGCGAGGTCCAGTGCGGCGACTCGAAGCCCTTTTGCGCCTCGGTGTCATGGATTCCGCGGTTGAAGTGGGCCAGGTCGCGCTCGATGATCGCCGGATCCACGTCGTGGTAGTGAAAGCCCCAGGCCATCGGCGAGCCGCCGCCCTCGGTCCCGACGCGCATCGCCGCCTCCGCCAGCGCCTGCGGGTTGGTGATCACCAGCGGCGGCTTCAGCAGGGTGTCGCGCGGCAGCCAGGGAGCCACGATCGGCGGCTCGCCCGGGCGGACCGGCGGGTGGGTGTGGATCGCGCCGTAGCCCAGCACCCCGATGCCGTCGTAGCCGTGATAGCGGCCCTGCTGGATGATGGTCATGCAGCCGCCCATGGACTGGCCGATGCCGAGCTTCAGCGGGTCGGCGACCGTGGGGAAGCCATCGGCCAGGGTTCCGTCCGCGAGCCGGCGCAGCACCTCCGCCTCGGCCGCCTGGCTGCCGGCCGCGACCGTCGTGTAGTCGAGCTTCTCGGCGGCGTGCAGGCTGCTCTCGCCCACGCCCAGGTGGTCCACCGAGACGAAGATCCAGCCGCGCGCCGCGTGCCACTCGGCCTGGGCGCCCTTGGCGGGCCCCGGCAGGTCGTAGGTGTAGTAGCCGCGCGAATAGCCGCCCCCGGGCTTGGCGAAGCAGATCACCGGGCTTTCGCGCAGGCTCGGCGGATCGGGCAGGTGGACGGTGAGCGCCACGTGGGCCGGCTCGCCCATGCCCGCCGCGGCGGTGACGTCGATCTTCAGGTCCAGCGTCTGCATTCCGCTTCCCTCCCGCGGTCGTTTCCGCGCCGCAAGGACGCGTCCTGCCGCGAGCTAACCGGCAGGGCGGGAAAGAAGTCAACGGCTGATGACAAACGGCGAGGGCACGGTCGACGGCGCCGGCCGCTCACGCGAAGCCTCGGCGAGATCCCCGCCTCAGGTGAACAGGAAATCCGCGGCCTGGAGGCTGCTCAGCTTGGTGTTCTGCAGGATCAGCACGTCCTGCGCATCGTAGGTGATCAGCGTCGACGTGCCGGACTGGGTGGCGTGCTGCATCAGTTGGGCGAAGGACGAGAAGAGGGTGTGGCTGATGGCGATCACGTCCGACTGCGTCCCGCTGGGAATGAAATCCCTGATCGTCTCCCGCCCGAAGCCCGGATTGATCGCGAAGGTGTCGTGGCCGCCGCCTCCGGTCATGGTGTCGCCGGGGTTGCCGATGAAGGTCTCGCTCGCCGTTGCGCCGGTAAGACGCACGCCGTTCGCGCGGTTGTAGAGGGTGGTGGTCGTCGAACTCCCGGTGTTTCCCGCCAGGTCGGTGGCGGATTCGGTGAAGACGTGGGTCCCGCTGGCGAAGCTGCGCAGGGGGATGGACCAGGCGCCGGAGGCGTCCGCCTTGGCCGAGCCCACGCTCGCGCCTTGGTCGAGCAGCTTGACCGTGCTTCCGGGCTCGGAGACGCCGCTGATGGTCGCCGTGCGGCTCGCGGCGCCGTAGACGGCGCTCCCCACGGAGGGCGTCGGCATCTGGGTGTCGACGGTGAAGCCGAGCGCGCCGCTCGCCGGCCCAACGTTGCCGGCGGCGTCGGTGGCGGTGGCGGTCAGGCTGTGGCCGCCGTCGGCGAGCCGGCCGAGGACGTAGGACCAGGCGCCTGCGCTCGAGGCGCTGGCGCTGCCGAGCTTGGCCGCGCCGTCGTAGACCGTGACCGTGCTGCCGGCCTCCGCCGTCCCGCTCAGCACCTGGGTGGCGACGTCCCGCGCCGCGTTCACATATCCGCCGACGATCGCGCTGTCGGCCAATCCGGTCGGCGCATCCGGCGCGCCGCCGCCGCTGGGCGGCGGCGGAGGCGGGGTCGGTGCGGGCAGGGTGCTCACCACCGTGCTGGAGCCGTCCGCCAGGCTGTAGGCGTGGATGTCGTCGATCTTCATCTGCGCCGGCAGCTGGCTGTCGTCGACCGCCCCGCCCCAGCCGCCCAGCGCCAGGTTGGCGATCATGTACATGGGCTTGTTCATGTCGGCCGGGGTGGCGGCGTGGAACACCTCGACCCCGTCGACGTACCAGGTCAGGTCGGTCTTGGTCCAAAGCACGCCGTAGCTGTGGAAGCCGTCGGCGGTGTCGGGGATGAAGGCCATCCCCTGGCTCATGGTGTGGACGCCAGTCGCGTTGGAGTGGGCCGTGGCGTAGTCGGCGTTCGGGTCCTTGCTCAGGGTCTCCATGACGTCGAGCTCGGGCGGCCAGGAGCCATCCGCCGGCGCCAGCCAGAAGGCCGGCCAGCCGCCGGAGTCGTGCGGCAGCTCGGCGCGCATCTCGAAGTAGCCGTAGGTCTGGGCGAAGGTCTGCTTCGTCGAGATCATCCCCGAGGTGTAGTGGTAGCCGAAGATCTCGGAGCTGGTGGACGGCTGGGCGATGATCGATAGCGTCCCGTCCGAATTCGAGACGAACGGGCTCTGCGTGAAGTCGCCGGCGTGGTCGCGGAAGTAGGGCGAGGTGTAGATCTGCTGCTCGCCGTTGCCGGTGAGGGTGTAGGAATCCACGCCCTGGCTACCGGCGTAGCCGTAGTCCGGCCGCCAGACGCCGGTCGGGTTGTAGGTCGGGTTGTACAGCGACAGCTTGCTGGAGAACTCGTCGTCGAAGGTCAGGCCGCCGAGCTTCGCGCCGTCGAGCTGCAGCTGGAAATTGGCCGCGGTGAGCTGGCCCGCGGTGAGGTTGCGGATCACCACCCCGTCGCCGCCGCCGAGGTCCAGCTTCACGTCGGCGCCGACCTGGGTCAGGGGCGCCTGCACCTGGTCGAAACTCGAGTAGCCGGCGGTCAGCCGGATCGTGTCGTGGGCGGTGTTGAAGCCGTATATGGCGTCATTGCCCTGGCCCTTGAGGACGATGAAGGTGTCGGTCTGACCGTTCCCCACCAGCACGTCCTGGCCCGCGCCGCCGTAGAGCTGCTGGGTGGAGCCGGTGGCGGTGATGATGTTGTTGTGGCCGTCGCCGGCGGCGTAGGTGTTCCCGCCGCCGACCGAAAGGTTGGCGATATTGGCGTAGCCGCCGAGGTTGGTGCTCGCCCAGATGACGATTTGCGCCGATCCGCCGGAGACTTCCGTGACCGCGAGCGGCGAGGCCTGGAAGTAGAAGGTGTCCGATCCGCTGAGGCCGACCAGCAGGTCCCGCGGGCCCTGGCCCCAGAGCGCCGTCGGCGCGGCGGTCCCGGTTAGGGTTTCCCCGCCCGTGCTCGCGCCGTAGATGCTGGAGGATGCCGAGGGCGTTTCGGCAGCCACCGTGCCGTCGAAGTTGACGTAAGACATGCCTCGCTTCCCCAATACCGGGCCGCAACCTGCTGGAAAAAAAGGCCAAAACGTGTTCGGCGAACGTTGTCGTCTTGTCGCAGCGACTGTCTGACGCAGTCGAAGCCCTGACCGCGACAGCCGATTCGGACCGCCGAGCGGCGCGCTCGTTCTTGCAGCGCCCCCTCGCAGTTCGGCGATGCTGTCTCGAAACGGGGCTGGAATGGACGACCTTCTCGAAATCGCGTCATCGCTTGTCTGGTTCGTGATGCTGGCCGCCTTCAGCTTCTGCCTGGGCTGGGCGAGCTTCAGCTGACGCCCGCGGGCGCGCACCCGTCTTAGAGGGCGACGTGTATCCAAGGCGTGATGTGGGACGTCGAATGTTGAATGTTACTGATCAAAAGCTTTACCACGCGTTCGTGAAAACTTGTGATCTGCAGAAACAATTCTTCTAGCGTATGCATAGATACCGCTCTAGGACGGGGGCGGCCGGAAACTTCATCTAAGGAAGTAAGGAAGACGGTAATGAGGCGCACAATCTTGTGCGTCGCGTTGACCGCATCTGCGTTCCTTGGTGCGACCCACGCGGCGCTTGCAGAAGACGGCCAGATGAGAGTGAACCTGGCGGGCGTTGACTTGGCTTCTTCGGATGGCGCAAAGGCCGCGCTCGGACGGATCCGCTACCAGGCGGCGACGTTCTGCGAAGCCGGCACCGGCGTCGTGTCGCTGGCGCGCAGCGCGCTGGTGACGGAATGCCAAAGCGCGATGGAGGGCAAGGCTGTTGACCAGCTCAACGCCCCCGTGGTGAGCGCCCTCTACGGCCGCACGCCGGCGCAGATGGCGCGCATGATGACCTTGGCCAAACAGTAACGGCATCGGCAGGACAGACGCGGTCACGGCCCTGGACGACAGGGCCGCGGCCGTCGTCGCGCCCGATGGCGGCTGGATTGGCGCCCGAGATGGGCCAGATTGGCCCACGGGAGCGGCCTCGTTGCGGATGAGCCCCGGCGATCCGCTGGGGACGCCGGGGCTCCGCTGATCGCCCCCAATCAGCAGGGCGGATTAGGCTTCGTCCGCCCGTCCCGCGGCGGGACCAGTCGCCTGCGGGTGAAAGGGGTGCTGCACGAACTGCGCCACGCGCGCCGGCTCGCGCCGGGCCGGGGGAGGGCGCTTATCCGGGATCGTCGACCTCGCCCGAGAGCACGGCGAGACCGGCCGGAGTGATGTCCCAACCTTCACGGCTGCGGTTGGCCAAGCCGAGATCCGTCAAGGTCCGGGCGTCGCGGATGTTGACGAACGGAACCGACTCTCCGCCGTGCTTGCGGCCAAGGTTGCGGAGCGTTTCGAGCTCGCCTGGGGTCAGGTGGCGGATCAGGCTCATCGCGTCAGCGGCGTGGGCCGGCGGAGCCGAGGCGCGAGCGCACCGCTAGGCGGGCGCGCCAGCCGGCGGAGAGTCCGAAACTCGGCATGTCTGCTCCTGTCGAAGTCCGGCGATCCGCGCGGCCTCCAGCCGTCGCTCCTGCCTGACTTCCTCGGCTTCCGCCATGGCGCACCATGCCGCGCGCGCGCGCTCATGCTTGGCGCGGACCTCCGAGAGGCTCGAGGCCTCTCGCGAGGATTCGGCCGCATCGGCGAGGGCGCGGAACTGGGCTGCGCGGTGCAGCGGGTCGGTCATGCCGACGGCCCTCCTACCAGGGTGGCGCTCATCGCTGGCGTCCGAAGCCGAGCAGGAAGAACGCGGCTGGCGCCGCGGCGGCGATCAAAACACAGGCGGCGGATGCCGCGAAAAGCGTGGTCATGAAGACCCCCGCGGGCGCCACGGCGGAGGCGATCGACCGCTTCGGTGGCGGCACAACCCCGACGGCGCACGCTCCAAATATGGGGGGCTCGGCCGTAATCCGCCAGGGGCCACGCGCCCCGCCCCCGAAATAGCGCCGCCGCTTCGCTGAGAGCCCCTGGTGTGCCCCCCTGGGGCGTTACCCCTGGCGCCGAACCCCGGCCCGTTCCAAGCTGGAGCGAACTGGATGCGAGTTGGAGGCCCAGGATGCAGAGCGACGATAAGGGATCCCCGCTGTCGGAGTACGAGAGCGCGCTGTTCGCCGCCGTGGCGGCGATCGTGCGGACCCTCCCGCCCGGACCGCACCGCGCCGTGCTGGCGGGGCTTCTGCAGGAGCAACGGACCGACTTCCTGCAGGACGGCAAGCCGGAGGCGGCCGCGCTGATGAGCCTGCTGGCCTCCTATGCGGCGACCGGAGACGCCTAGAGGCGCCGCCGGCCTACGCCGGCCTATGCCGGGACGGCGACCTCGGCCTCGCCGACCACCAGCCGCTCGCCCTTGTCGTTCTCGCCCCAGACTTCGAGGCTGACGAACAGCTCGCCGTCCTCCTCGCGCACCGCAGTGACCTTGCCGCCCTCGGTGAGGGTGCGTCCGCGGATCCACGGCCGGCGGGACTGCATGCCCACCTTGACCACCCGGCCCACGTCCTCACCCACCCATTCCCTGAGCAGGACGTGCATCAGGGCATGGATGAAGGGGCCCATGCCGATGGCGGCCTCGAAGCCCTCGTACTGGCCGACGGCGTCGTCCATGTGGTGGCCGGCGAACTCGTAGTTCACCGCGGCGTAGCGGTTCCAGTACTGGTAGTCGCCCGGGCGGCTGATGGTCGGGATCAGGAAGCCGGGCTGCAGCGTCGAACGGTCGATCATGGCGCGGCTCCTCAAAGGTAGCGGATGAGATCGGAGCGCGAGGTGCGCACCCGCTCGCCGTTCTGGTTGGTCCAGGTCTCCTCGCGGGTGGTGAACAGCATCAGCCCCAGCCGCCCGCGTTTCTCGTGGTAGCCGGCGAGCTTGATCGCGCTTTTCATCACGTCGCCCGGGCGCATCCGCACCTTGGTGTATTCGACCACCAGGCCGGCGAAGATGTTCGCCTTGAACTCGGGACAGGGGACGCCGAGCTTCAGCTCCGGCCAGGGCCGCGCCGCCTCCGCACCCATGTCGCCGGCGGGCTCGGCGCGCATCCAGGCGAAGGGGTTGAATTCCTCCGGCGCGACGATACCGCCCCAGCGGGTGGCCTTGGCGTAGGCCTCGTCCCAATAGAGCTTCGGCGGCGTCTTCGGATAGTACATCGCCACCGCCCAGCGGCGGATGTCCGAGGCGTCGATCGGATAGGAGGTCGCCCATTCGTACTCGCGGCCGACGGCCGCGGCCATCTCGGGGCTGATGAGGGTGTCTTGCGTCATTGCGTCTGTCATTCCGTCCTCCCTTTCGAGCACCTTACCGGCTGCGCTCGCCAGAGCGCTAGGGGCGCGAAGCCCGGCGCCCGCTCAGCGGACGGCGCCCGCCGCCCGCAGGGCTGCGATCCCCTCGGCGTCATGGCCCCAGAGCGCCAGGATCTCGTCGGTGTGTTCCCCAAGTCCGGGCGCCAGCCGGTGCGGCGCGAGCTCCAGGTCGCTGATCCGGACGAGCCGGTCGATCTCCCGGACATTCCCCTTCTCGGGGTGGCAGACCTCCGCCACGCGGCCGTTGCGCCGCTGTTCCGGGTCGTTGAGGAACCGGTGGCTGAAGCCGCCATCCACCGGCTCGACGAGCCCCAGGCCAGAGCCCGCGGCGCGCGCCAGCCAGTCGGCGCTCTGTCTACGGGCGAAGCCGGCGCGGAGCAGGTCGGCCAGCGCCTCGCGGTTCGCCTCCCGCGCCTGGATCGTGGCGAAGCGCTCTTCCGCCAGGAGGCCGAGGCCGAGCAGCGTCTCCAGCCGGGCGATCTCCGCGTCTGTGCGCGCCGCCAGGCAGAGCCAGCCGTCGGCGGTCGGGTAGAGGCTCTCCAGCGCGCTGGTCCCGGATTGGGTCACGTCGAGGCGCTCGCCGCCGATGACCTGTCCGTCCGGGGCGCGGACGATGTGGGCCAGCAGGCTCATGGCGGCGTTGAGCTGCGGGCTCTCGCAGGCCAGCGCCTGGCCGGTCGTGCGCCGAACGAGCAGGGCCAAGACCATGGCGATGGCGCCGGAGAGCCCGTTGCCCACGTCCTCGTTGGGCGAGGGCGGCATCGGCTCGTTGTACTGGCCGGCCACCTCGAAGGAGGCGCCCGAGGCGGTGGTGCTCTGGCTGGCGAAGAGTGACCTGCAACCGCGATAGGATTCGACGTCCACTCCGGAGAAGGAGAGGATTTCCGGATTCCGACAAGCCTTTGTTATTAGGATGGAAATACAGTCAATCAGGCCGTCCAAGCGTTCCTGACCGGATGCCGCCTGGTGGTGCGGCACATACTTGAGCGCGTCGCTGTCGGCGAAACTTCGCTTGAGCGTCCAACCTCATCGAAAGAAGATCGATCCGGTACCGACCTAGCATCGCCCTAAGCGCAAGCGTTGAATGCGACGGCTGTTCCGGCGGCAGGACAATAGGAAGCGAAACGGTAAATGGGTCGACCTCTAGAGGGCTTGACGGTCATCGATTGCGCACTCGGAGCCGCTGGTCCGCGCGCCACGGGAATGCTGGCCGACTATGGCGCGGACGTCATCTGGATTGAGCCGCCGGGTGGCGATCCGATGCGCCGTAGCGATCCGGGAGCCACATCCGTATTCAACCGCGGCAAGCGCGGCGCTGTGCTTAATCTGCGAGCCCCGGAAGACCTGGAGCGTGTGCGCGAGTTGGCCGCACGCGCTGACGTGTTCGTGGAGGCTTGGCGTCCCGGCGTCGCTGATCAGATGGGATTGGGCGCCGCCGAGCTGCAAAAGCGAAACCCGGCGCTCATCTACTGCTCCATTTCTGCCTTTGGCGCGCATGACACCAAGCGCGACTTCCCAGACCACGAGGCGCTGGTCCACGCCTTGATGGGCACCATGGCGCAACAGTCCGGCCACCGGGCGGGCCCGATCTTCCAAGGCCTCCCGCTCGCGACCACCGGCGCAGCTTATCTCGCGGTGCTGGGAATCCTGGCCGCCCTTTATCGGCGGATCGAGGACGGGGCCGGCCGCCGCGTGGAGACCTCGCTGCTCGACGGCCTTCTAGGCTTCCACTCCATGCAGTGGGGGGAGTCCGACGCCTCCATCGCCGCCTCGGGCCCGCCTCGGCCCAACGGGGACGTCATGTTGCGTCCGACGCTGCTGCGCATGGTGACACGGTCCTTCCTCTGCGCGGACGACACTTATCTTGGGGTCCACACACTGGCAAAAGGCGGCTTCGATCGTCTGATGGAGGTGCTGGGCCTCAGCGATCGCATTCCTCCCACCGGGACTGGTGTCGACACCGCAGTGCTGCTGACGCCAGAGCAGGGCGAGATTCTCGAGGAGAACATACACCGTACATTCGCTCAGCAGCCGCGCGCCTACTGGGTCAAGCGTCTCTACGAGGCCGACGTCTGCGCCATCGAACACCTGTCGCCGACAGTGGTCTTCGATGACCCGCAGACCCGCCACAATGACATGGTGATCACCATCGATGACCCCGTTCTAGGTCCCGTTGAACAGGCCGCGCCCGCGTTGCGTTTCGATGATCAGACCCCTCGGGTGGCGGGGCCCGCGCCTACCGTTGGGCAGCACACTGGCGAGGTGCTGGCCGCGCTCAACGGCCCGTCGGAGCCCTCTCGCTGGCGCTCAACCACCACCCGCGTCCCAGACCAGCGGCCGCTGCTAGACGGGGTGAAAATCGTAGACCTCGGCGCCTTCTACGCCGGGCCCTACGCGTCGCGACTGCTGGCGGACTTGGGCGCGGATGTGATTAAAGTCGAGCCGACCATCGGCGATCAGATGCGCGGATTGGAGCGCGGCTTCTTCTCCGGCCAAGCGGGCAAGCGCTCGCTGGCGGCCAACCTGAAAGACCCGGCCCTTGCCCCGGTGGTGAGGAAGCTGATCGAATGGGCCGATATCGTGCACCACAATATGCGCCCGGGCGCCGCCGAGCGGCTGGGGCTCGGAGCCGACCAGGTGCGCGCGGCCAAGCCCGAGGCGATCTACCTGTTCTCGCCCGGATGGGGCTCCAGCGGGCCGCACATGCTGCGCCAGAGCTTCGCCCCCATGCTCTGCAACTTCTCGGGCGCCTCTTTCGAGGTGGCTGGGCAGTACAACGAGCCAATGCCGCCGGTAGGCAACGAGGACTCCGGCAACGGCATGGCCGGAGCCATCGCCATGCTGATGGCGCTCCTGGTGCGCCGCGCGGGCGGGCCGGCTTTTTCCTGTGAGAGCCCCCAGCTCAACGCGGCGATGAGCATGATGTCGCACGTGGTGCGCAAAACGGGCGGCGAGATCATCGGCGCTGAGCGGCTGGACGTCACTCAGTCCGGGATCCGCGCCCTTGAAAGCCTCTACGAAACCACGGACGGCTGGGTTTGCCTCGCGGTCCGGACCGACGCGGAGATCGCCGAGCTTTCGGCGCGACTGGGCGTGGAGATCATGGGTGATCCTCGCTTTGCCGACGTGGAGGCGCGCGATGCCCATCGCGACGAGCTCGCCGACCTCCTGCGCACCGCCTTTGAGACGCGTGCGACGGCGGACTGGTTGACGGCGTTCGAGGGCTCGGTGGTCGGCTTGGCGGAGCCGGCGGACGCAGGCTTCGTCCATGCGTATCTGAACGACCCGGAACAACAGCGCCTGGGCCGGGTAGCCCATGTCCGCCACCCGGAAAAGGGCGAGGTGCGGGAGATCGGGCGCCTCGTGCGGATCAGCGACGCCGAGATCGTCCCCCACCGGCTGGCGCCGGGTCTCGGCGCCCACAGCGACGAGATCCTCCAGTTGGTCGGCTGCACGGCCTCAGAGATCGCCGGGTTCCGCGCCCTCGGGAGCATACTCTAGGTCGTGCGATCGGCGAACCTCGGCCGGCTGCGCGCGGCCGCCCAGGCCGCCTCGTAGTCCTGCGTGAGCGCGGACACGAGCTCGGCCACCGACTGGACGCGGTCCACGCCGGAGACGGAATGGCCGGCGCTCCACAGGTCGGCCCAGCGGCGCGGCCCGTCGGCCCCGCCGCCGTAGATCTCCTTGGCCGTGCGCGGGCTGACGGTCTCGTCTAGCGTCGCCGGGTCCAGCCCCGCCCGCAGCAGGGCCGGCCGCAGAATACTCGTCTGCAGGCCGGTAAGCGCCTTGGTGACCAGGATGTCATCGAGGGAGCTGTCGACGAGCATGTTGCGATAGTCGTCGGACGCCGCGCTTTCGGTGGTGGCGATGAACCGGGTGCCCATGTAGCCGAGGTCGACGCCCAGGACCTCGGCCGCGCAGAGCGCGGCGCCGTCGCTCATGCCGCCCGCCAGTACGATCACCCCGTCGAACCAGTCGCGGACGGCGCGCACGAAGGCGAAGCTGTTGACCCACCCGGTCTGGCCGCCGGCCCCGGCGCTTAGCAGCACCAATCCGTCCGCGCCTGCCGCCGCCGCGAGCCGCGCATGCCGGAGCGAGCCCACGTCGGCGAAGACCAGGGCGCCGGCGTCGTGCAACCGCCCGATCACCGACCGCGGCGAGCCGACGCTGGTGATGACGATCTCCACCCTTTGGCGAACGAGGACGTCGAGCACCTCGTCCTGTGCGCCGCTGGCGATGATCAGGTTGCAGGCCCAGGGGGCGACGTCGGGCGCGGCCGCGAGCTCCGTCTCCATCTCCTCGATCGCCGCCTCGAGCTTCGCCGCCGTCGGATAATTCGCAGCGGGGAACGAGCCAATCACCCCGGCCTTGCAGCACGCCGCGGCGAGCCGCGGCGTCGAGAACCGGAACATTGGCGCGGCGATCAGCGGCAGGCGCAGGCGCTGCGCAAGGGCTTGGGGCAGGCTCATCGCGGCCCTCAGTCGCTCCAGCCGGGCGGACGCTTCTCCAGGAAGGCCTTTGGGCCTTCGATGGCGTCGGTGTGGCCGAACACCAAGGCGGACATCTCCTTCTCGAAGATGAACGCCGCTTCCTCGTCCATCCTGCGGCCACGCATCACGCTCTCCTTGGTCCGCGCCACCGCATTGGGTGAGTTGGTGACGATCAGGTCGGCATACTCCATCGCCTTGGACATCAGGTTCTCATGAGGCACGACGCAGTTGACCAGTCCCATCTGCAGCGCTTCCTGCGCCGTGATCCGCCGGCCGGTGAGCAGGATGTCCATGGCATGCACGAAGGGCACCTGCCGCGGCAGGCGCACGGTGCTGCCGCCGGCGGCGAAAAGTCCGCGGCAGACTTCCGGCAGGCCAAAGCTCGCCCGGTCCGACGCCACCCGGATGTCCGTGCCGAGCAGCATCTCCATCCCGCTGGCGACGCAGAAGCCGTTCACCGCCGCGATGATCGGCTTATATATCGGGTTCTCCCGCAGCACCGCCTCGTTGCCGCTGGTCTCTCCCGGCGGCCGCGCCTGCCTGGCCTTGTCGCCTGTGATGCGCGGGATCAGGTTTTTCAGGTCCGCGCCCGAGCAGAAGCTGACGCCGACGCCGGTGATCACCGCCACCCGGATCGCTGAATCGTCGCGTACGCGCCGCCAGTGGGCGGCCAACTCCTCGTAGGCCGGAAAGTCCATGGCGTTGCGCACTTCCGGACGGTCAATGACGATCAGCGCCTTCGCGCCCTCCACGGTAAGTCGTACGGCCAAGGCGTCCTCCTCTGGCATCTGTGGGTTTAGGCGAGGGCGGGCGCCTCCTCGAGGGCGACCGCCTCCACGTCGGCGTTGTGTCGGCGCGCCGCGATCCAGAAGGCGGCGGCCGCCAGGAAGCCCATCACCCCCAGGCACGCCAGGGCGTGCCCCAGCGCCCGCTGCTCGCCCACGATCGGCAGGAGCCGGTCGCTGATCACGCCCACCAGGATGGGCCCGGTCATGGCCCCTCCGATCGTGAAGGTGAACAGCATCACCGCTGAGGCGGTGGCGCGCATGTCCGAGGTCACCACCGCCTGGGCCGCGGCGAAGGTCATCGGCAGGAAGGACGCCTGCAGCAGAGCGTTCAACGCGATGAATACAAAGAACATCTGCGGGACGGGCGCCAGAATTGCGGTGATGAAGCAGGGCGCGGCCAAAATCAGCACGAGCGAGAGGAAGCGCAGCCGCCGCGACGGGTCGGTCCTGGCGATCCGGTCGCCAATCGCCCCGGCGACGATCATGCCGGCGACGGAGACCGTTCCGCTCATAACCCCATAAGAGATCCCGGCCTGGGTCGCCGAGAAGTGAAAGGTGCGCATCAGGTAGGCGGCGCCGAACGCGGCGGCAGCGGCGCCAGACATCGAGTTCAATGTGGCGGCCAGCGCCATCCAGACGTAGGAGCGGCGGCTGATCAGCACGGCCAGCGCCTCCCTGGTCCGCCGTGGCGCAGCCCCGTGCGCCCGCGGCCGCCGGGGCGGCTCCCTGGCAATCAGGAAGGCGACGGCCAGCACGGCCCCCGGGATCCCGAAGATGAAAAGCACCGTGCGCCAGTCGAGCAGGTCCACGAGCACACCGCCTAGCGCCAAGCCTGTCATGATCCCGGCCGGCACGCCCGCAGTGTAAAGGCCCAGCGCAAAGCCGCGCCGGTCGGGAAAGAGGTCGGCGATCATGGAATGCGAGGCCGGACTGCAGCCGGCCTCGGCGATGGCCACGCCGGCGCGAGTGGCGGCGAGCTGGACGAAGTTGCGCGCCAGCCCACCCATCGCCGTCATCAGGCTCCAGACGGAGACGCAGCCGATCAGCAACCACTTGCGTGAGGAGGAGTCCGCCATCCGGCCTAGTGGAATTCCGATGACGGCGTTGACCAGCGAGAACGCGACCCCGCCCAGAAGGCCGATCTGCGTGTCGGTGTTGCTGA
>JAQGIJ010000666.1 GCA_028291285.1 Phenylobacterium sp.
TCTGCACGTACTGGCTGTCGGTGTGCAGCTCGACCTTGCACGGGCGGGTCAGCGCCTCCAGGGCCTGGATCGCCGCCATCAGCTCCATGCGGTTGTTGGTGGTGGCGAGCTCGCCGCCCTTCAGCTCTTTGCGGCGGTCGCCATAGAACAGGACGGCGCCCCAGCCGCCCGGCCCCGGATTTCCCGAGCAGGCGCCGTCAGTATAGATCACCACCTGCGGGGTCACGCCGGCGCTCCGAACAGCACCAGGTCGGGGGCGGCGCGGTGGACGGCGAGCTTGCGCTCGTACTCCAGCGGGTCCTTGGGCCGCACCAGCGCGCCGGCCGGCGTCGCGTGCCAGTCGTGCAGCCGGGTCAGGAAGAAGCGCATCGCCGCCCCGTGCGCCAGCACCGGAAGGGCGCCGCGCTCGGCCTCGCTGAGCGGTCGGTGGGCCTCGTAGCCGGCGACCAAGGCGCGCGCAGCGGTGATGTTGAAGCTGCCGTCCGGCTCGAAGCACCAGGCGTTGAGCGCGATGGCGATGTCGTAGGCGAGCGCGTCGTCGCAGGCGAAGTAGAAGTCGATCGCGCCGGCGAAGCGGCCGGCCTGGAAGAAGACGTTGTCGGGGAAGTAGTCGGCGTGGATCACCCCGCCCGGCAGCCCCCTCGGCCAGGCCCTGGCGAGCTCGTCGAGGTCGTTCTGGATGACCTGCGCCAGCCCCGGCTTCAGGCCCTCGGCGTCGGCCGCAAGCCCATCGAACATCGGCGCCCACGCCGCCTGGCCCAGGTCGTTGGGGCGAGCGCCTGAAAACCCGCGCGAAGCCAGGTGCAGTCGCGCCAGCCCCTCGCCGGCCTCGCGGCAGTGGGCGACGCTGGGCCGGCGGACGGATAGGCCGGGCAGGAAGCTGACGATGGCGCAGGGCTTGCCGCGCACCCGCTTCAGCGCCTGGCCGGCGCGGTCCGCCATCGGCGTGGCGCAGGGGTAGCCGTGCTCGGCCAGCCAGCGCATCAGGTCGAGGAAGAAGGGCAGGTCCTCCTCCCGCACGCGCTTCTCGTAGACCGTCAGGATGAAGCGGCCGGCCTCGGTCTCCAGCAGGAAGTTGGAGTTCTCCACCCCCTCGGCGATCCCCTTGAAGGCCACCGCCGCGCCCAGGTCGAAGTCGGCCAGCAGGGTCGCCAGCTCGTCGTCGGTGATGTCCGTGTAGACCGCCATGGGCGCTGGGTGCGCGAGCCCGCGCGGCGGGTCAAGACACCTTGGGCCGCCTGCCCCCCGGTGCTAGGATCCCGCCGTCTTTCCGGAGAGGCGGCTCATGATCGCGCTGAAAGTCGAAAAGATCGGGGATCAGATCGCTCTGATCCTCACCGAGGAAGCCCTCGACATGCTGAACGCCCAGGTCGGCGGCGTCCTGCACCTGGAGCCCACGGCCGACGGGCACGTGCTGGCGGCGGTGACCCAGGAGGTCTGGGTCGAGGATCCGCACGCCCGCGGCCGCGCCTTCCTGAAACGCTACAACCGCACCTTCGACCAGCTCAGCTAGGCGAGCGCCCGCGGCAGCTTGAAGCTGACGGTCTCGCGCGCCGCTTGGATCTCCTCGATCGTCACGTCGAAGGTCGCGGCGAGGCGCTGGATCAGGCCCTGCACCAAGATCTCGGGCGCCGAGGCGCCGGCGGTCACGCCGACCACCCGCGCGCCCTGCAGCCAGTCGAGGTCCAGGCCCTCGGCGTCGCCGATCAGATAGGCGGGCGCGCCGGCCCGGCGGGCGACCTCGGCCAGGCGCACGGTGTTGGAGGAGTTGGCGCTGCCCAGCACCAGCACGACGTCGCTGGTCGCGGCCAAGGCCTTCACGGCGTCCTGCCGGTTGCTGGTGGCGTAGCAGATGTCGTCCTTGTGCGGGGCGGCGACCGCCGGGAAGCGCGCCCGGAGCGCCGCCACGATCTCGGCGGTGTCGTCCACCGAGAGCGTCGTCTGGGTGATGAACGCCACCTTCGCGGGGTCGCGGGGGATGAAGGTCCGGGCGTCCGCCACCGTCTCGACCAACGCCACCGCGCCGTGCGGCAATTGGCCCATGGTGCCGACCACCTCGGGATGGCCGGCGTGGCCGATCAGCACGATCTCGCGGCCGGCGTCGTAGTGGCGCTGCGCCTCCACGTGCACCTTGGAGACCAGCGGGCAGGTGGCGTCGAGGTAGAGCATCCGCCGCGCGCGCGCCTCGGCCGGGACGGATTTCGGCACGCCGTGGGCGGAAAACACCACCGGCCGGTCGGCCGGCGCCTCGGCGAGGTCCTCGACGAACACCGCGCCCAGCGACTTCAGCCGCTCGACCACGTGGCGGTTGTGGACGATCTCGTGACGCACGTAGACGGGCGCGCCGTATTTCTCGAGCGCCCGCTCGACGATCTGGATCGCCCGGTCGACGCCGGCGCAGAAGCCGCGCGGGGTGGCGAGCAGGAGGGTCAGCGGAGGTCGCGCGGCGGCCGGGGTCATGGCCGCCAGGGTAGGGCCTGCGGGGCGCGCCCGCCAGCCGCGTTGCGGCCGCATTCGTGAGGCTGTACTTAGGCGGCAACCTCGCGCGGACCCTTCGCGCCCTCCTCGTTTCACGGACGCCTTCCCATGCGCCGCCTGCTCCTCGCCGCCGCAGCCTTCCTGGTGGCGGCCTCCACGGTCCCGAACCTCGCCCACGCCCAGATGGGCCCCGGCGGCGGCGGCCCCGGCGGCGGTGGCCGCGGCGGCGGCGGCCAGCAGGGCGGCGACGACGAGGACTCCGGCGCGAAGAAGAAGCGCGACGACGAATGGGGCGATAAGCAGGCGCCGTTGCCGGCGCTGCGCAACGCCGGCCCATGCCCCTATGTGAAGACCCTCTACGACGCCGCCCGCTACGCCGAGTTCAAGGACGGCCAGGAAGCCTCCGCCTCGGTCGGCTTCACCGGCGAGATCCAGGGGATCTCGGCGAGCTGCGCCTACAAGTCCGACGAGCCGATCAAGGTGGTGATGAACCTGCTGTTCGAGCTCGGCCGCGGGCCGCAGGCGGCCGGCTCGTCCAAGACCTATCGCTACTGGATCGCGGTCACCGACCGCAACCGCGAGGTGCTGGCCAAGCAGACCTTCGACCTGCCGGTGCAATTCCCGGCCGGCCAGGACCGCCTCTACCGGACCGAGGCCATCAAGCAGATTGTCATCCCGCGCGCGACGCCCACCGTCTCCGGCGCGAACTTCGAGGTGCTGGTGGGCTTCGAGGTGACGCCCGAGATGGCGGCCTTCAACCGCGACGGCAAGCGCTTCCGCCCCAACGTCGGCGCCGCGGTCGCCTCGCAGGACACCGCCCAGCGTCGATGAGCGATCTCAAACGGGCCCTGGGCGAGGCGGTCGCGGCCGCCTTCGAAGGCGTGGGCTTGCCGGCCGAGCTCGGCCGGGTGACCGCGTCGGACCGTCCCGACCTGGCCGACTTCCAGTCCAACGGCGCGCTCGCCGCCGCCAAGCGCGTGGGCAAGAACCCGCGCGAGCTGGCCGCGGCGGTGGCCGAGCGCCTGGGCGGCGATCCGCGCCTGGCCGCCGTCGAGGTCGCCGGCCCGGGCTTCATCAACCTGAAGGTCGCCGACGCCGAGCTCAGCCGGCGGGCCGACGAGGTCGCCGCCGACCCGCGCGCCGGCGGCGAGCGGGTGGCCACGCCGCGCCGCGTGCTCGTCGACTACGGCGGCCCCAATGTCGCCAAGCCCATGCACGTCGGCCACCTGCGCTCCTCGATCATCGGCGAGGCGGTGAAGCGGCTCTACCGGTTCCGCGGCGACTTGGTCGTCGGCGACGCCCACTTCGGCGACTGGGGCTACCAGATGGGCCTGCTGATCGGCGCCGTCGCCGACGAGGACCCGACGATCGCCGCGGCGGTCGAGGCGCTGAACGCCAGGACCGACCTGCCCCCGCAACGCTCCGGCGACTGGGCCGAGCTGGCGCCGCCGGAATTCGAGCGCGTCACCCTGGCCGACCTCGACCGGCTCTATCCGGAGGCCGCCGCCAAGGGAAAGAGCGACCCCGCCTACCGTGACCGCGCCCGCAAGCTCACCGCCGAGCTGCAGGCCAAGCGGCCGGGCGCCTATCTGCTGTGGCGCCGGTTCGCCAAGGTGACGCGGGTGGCGCTGGAGCGCGACTTCCATGCGCTCGGCGTCGACTTCGACCTCTGGAAGGGCGAGAGCGACGTCGACCCGCTGATCGAGCCGATGGTCGCCGACCTCGCCGCCAAGGGCCTGCTGGTGGACGACGAGGGCGCCAAGATCGTCCGCGTGGCCCGCGAAGGCGACAAGCGCGAGCTGCCGCCGCTGCTGGTGGTCTCCTCCGAAGGCTCGGCGATGTACGGCACCACCGACCTGGCGACCATCCTCGACCGCAAGCAGACCTTCGGTCCCGACCAGGTCATCTACTGCGTCGACCAGCGCCAGGCGGACCATTTCGAGATCGTCTTCCGCGCCGCCTACCTGGCCGGCTACGCCGCCGAGGGCCAGCTGGAGCACATCGGCTTTGGCACCATGAACGGGACCGACGGCAAGCCCTTCAAGACCCGCGAGGGCGGGGTGCTGAAGCTCGACGAGCTGATCCAGATGACCCGGGAGAAGGCCCGCGAGCGGCTGCACGAGGCGGGCCTGGGCGAGGACCTGCCGGAGGCCGAGTTCGAGGAGATCGCCCAGAAGGTGGCGGTGGCGGCGCTGAAGTTCGCCGACCTGCAGAACTTCCGCGGCACCTCCTACGTCTTCGACCTCGACCGCTTCACCAGCTTCGAGGGCAAGACCGGGCCCTACCTGCTCTACCAGGCGGTGCGGGTGAAGTCGCTGCTGCGCAAGGCCGGCGACGAGGGCGCGACGGCCGG
>JAQGIJ010000079.1 GCA_028291285.1 Phenylobacterium sp.
CGGGCCGGCGAGGTACTGCTCGTCGGTGACGTGTTCGAGCCAGTCGACGGACCGGCCGTCGAGCGCCTCGGCGATGGCGACGTGGGTCATCGCCGTGGTGGGCGTCGCGCCATGCCAGTGCTTGTGGCCGGGCGGGCGCCAGATCACGTCGCCGGCGCGGATCTCGACGATGGGCTCGCCCTCGCACTGGGTCCAGCCGACGCCGGAGGTGACGATCAGGGTCTGGCCGAGCGGATGGGAATGCCAGGCGCTGCGGGCGCCGGGCTCGAAGGTCACGATGCCGCCGCCGACGCGGGCGGGTTCGGGCGCCTGGAAGGGGCTGTCGATCCTCACGGCGCCGGTGAAGGTTTCCGCGGGACCTTTGCGGGACGGCGTCGTCCCGTTGCGTTGGATCTGCATGGTTGATCTCCGTTGCGGCTGCTCGGTCGCGCCGGGAGCAGCCAGTGAAAGGATGAGGTGCACGTATTGATCGCCCCCGTGCTCCTCAGGAGGTCTCGGCGGAAGACCGGGGGCGCGGCCTTGGAGTTCCTGGCAAGTGGGCCGGAACAGGATTTCGTTGATGTCCACGTCGTCCGGCTCGCTCACTCGGCATTCCCGAAAGGCTCGAAACACGGTGTGATCTGGGCTGGCGCCGACTCGTTGCGGTCGGGACCGGGCAGGACGGCGTCGAGGCGCCTGGAAGGGGAATGAAGGTCATGCGAGCGCCGGTCCGGCCGCAGCCGACACGCAGCTGGGGTCTGTTCGAGCCGCTGCGGGAACGGACCTTCGGCGTCATCTGGTCGAGCAGCGTGCTGTCCAACTTCGGCCAGTTGATCCTCGGCGTGGGGGCCGCGTGGGAGATGACGCGCCTGGTCTCCTCGGCGGAGATGGTGGCGCTCGTGCAGACGGCGCTGATGCTGCCGCTGATGCTGGTCTCGGTCCTGGCCGGGGCGGCCGCGGACATGTTCGATCGACGCAAGGTCGCGCTGGCGGGCCTCGGCTTCGCCATGCTTTGTGCGGCGTCGCTCACGACGCTCGCCGTGCTCGGGCTCACCACGCCCTGGCTGCTGCTGGCGTCCTGCTCGTTCATCGGGGCAGGAGTCGCGCTCTATGGCCCGGCCTGGCAGGCCTCGGTGCGCGAACAGGTCCAGCCCGAGCATCTGCCGGCCGCGGTGGCGCTGGGATCGATCAGCTACAATGTCGCGCGCAGCTTCGGCCCCGCGCTCGGCGGCGCGATCGTTCTGCTGGCCGGGGCGAAGGCGGCCTTCGCCGTCAACGCGATCTGCTACGTGCCGCTGTTCACGGCCTTCTACCTCTGGCGGCGCGAGCCGGCGCCGGCGCGGCTTCCCCCCGAGCGGATGGATCGGGCGATCGTGTCCGGCGCGCGCTACGTCATGCACTCGCCGCCGATCCGCGCCGTGCTGTTCCGGGCGCTGGTCTATGGGCTGACCACCGGCTCGGTCGCGGCGCTCACGCCGATTGTCGCGCGCGACCTGCTGCACGGCGGCGCCGGCACCTATGGGCTCCTCCTCGGCGTCTATGGCGTCGGCGCGGTGGCCGGCGCGCTGCTGATCGGGCGCCTGCGCTTGCGCTTCGAGGCGGAGCATCTGGTCAGCGTGTTCGCTATCGTCTGCGGGCTGATGGTGCTGGTCATCGGGCTCAGCCGAAGCACGCTGCTCACGGCCGCGGCGATGACGGTTGCGGGCGGCGCCTGGATGCTGCTGGCGACGATGCTGAACCTTGGCGTGCAATTCTCCGCCCCGCGTTGGGTCACCGCGCGCGCCTTGTCCTGGTACATGTCCGCGCTCACCGGCGGCCTTGCCTTCGGCGCCTGGATCTGGGGAAGCCTGGCGAGCCAGTTCGGCGTCGCACACGCACTTCTGCTGTCCGGCGGCTCGCTGCTCCTGACGCCGCTGATCGGCTTCGTCCTGCCCATTCCCAGCGTGTCTGAAGGTGAGAGCGAGCCGGTGGAGTTTGGCCGCGAGCCGGAGGTCGCGCTGGCGCTCACCCTGCGTAGCGGTCCCGTGGTGATCGAGATCGACTATGAGGTGGAGCCCGATCAGGCGCGGCAGTTCTACGACACCATGCTGAAGCTTCAGCGGGCGCGGCAGCGCAATGGCGCATTCGACTGGTCGCTCGCGCGCGACATCGCCGATCCCGCGGTCTGGACGGAACGCTACCTGTGCCCCACCTGGGGCGACTATCTGCGTCTACGCAGCCGGCTCACCCGGTCCGACCGCGACCTGCAGGAGATGGCCGACAGCTTCCACAGGGCTGAAGGCGGTACGCGGGTCCGCCGGCGGCTCGAACGTCCGTTCGGCTCGGTTCGCTGGCGCGCCGACACGCCTGACCCGCGCAACGAGCCGATTGTCACCTTCGGGCCGTAAAGGTTGCGACACAAACCGCCGGCGTCGAAGCGACTAGAGCCGGTAGACCCGGGTCGCGACGCCGCTGAACAGCGCTTCCTTTTCGTCCGCGGAACAGCCGGCCGCGACGCGCTTCAGCGCATTCCAGAGCACCTCGTAGGAACAGCTCCAGAGATCGACCGGGAAGTTGCTCTCGAACATGCAGCGGTTCACGCCGAAGGCCGAGATGCAGGTCTCCATATAGGGCCGCCACTCCGCCGCGAGCTGCACGGATCCTGCCGCCGGATCGGCCCCGGCGGAGGGCAGGCCGGGGAAGGGCATGGCGAGCCCGCCCAGCTTGACGCACACGTTCGGACAGCCGGCCAGGGCCAGGATGCTGTCCCGCCAAGGGGCGAAGCGCTCGTCCAGCCGCCCGGCGTAGCTGGCAACGCCCAGCGGCGTGCCCAGGTGGTCGAGCACGATGGTGGTGTCGGGGAAGGCCCGCGCGAGGTCGAGGAGGTCGCCGAGCTGCGGCTCGAGGATCCAGGCGTCGAAGCTCAGGCCGAGCGGCGCCAGCCGGGCGAATCCCTCGCGGAACGACGCAGAGCGATAGAGCTCCGGGCCGCGCCGGGCGAGCGGGCCGAGCACGTGCGGGTCGGCGTCCCACGAGGCGCTGTGCCGGACGCCGCGGAAGCGACCGCCGCCGGCGGCGATGTGCGCCTCCAGCACCGGCTGGACGCGGTCGCCGAGCTGCAGGTCGGCATGGCCGACGATGCCGGCGCAGGCGCGGATCTCGCCGTACAGGCCGCTTGCGCTCATCGCCGCCACGCCGTTCACGAACTCCGTCTCGCCGACCGGCTTCAGCGCGTCGGGACCGTCCGCCCGGTACATCGAGCCACACTCGACGAAGACGGTCTGGCGCACGTTGTGCCCGCGCGCCAGGTCGGCGAGCAGCTCTTCGAACAGGTATCGCGGGCTGAAGCGAACGGTGCGTTCCATGTCGTGGACCGGCGCCGGCGCGCTCGCCAGCATCCGCCTGCGGTCCCACAGGTGGTGATGCGGATCCACGATCGGCAGCTCGGGCTCGAGGATCGGCTCGCGAGGATCAGTCCGCGTCATTCTGCTTTCCCCGGCGACGCCGGACGCTCTGGCCGGCGTCGCAGCGTGGACGCCGCCGCGGCCGGCCGCAACCGTCGCCTTGCGGGGCGTGATCGTTAGGGTCCGGCGACAATCACGCGTCAGGCGGGCAAGCCGGGCAGCAGCTTGTCGAGGGTGATGGGGTAGTCGCGCACGCGCACGCCGGTGGCGTTGTAGACGGCGTTCGCCACCGCGGCGCCGACCCCGCAGATGCCGAGCTCGCCGAGGCCCTTGGCCTTCATCGGCGAGGACTTGTCGTCGAGCTCCTCGACGAAGATCACCTCGAGGTCCGGGATGTCGGCATGCACCGGCACCTGGTACTCGGCCAGGTCGTGGTTGACGAAGTAGCCGAACCGCTTGTCCACGACGGCCTCCTCCATCAGGGCCGCGCCGATCCCCATCGTCATGCCGCCGAGACACTGGTTGCGGGCCAGCTTCGGATTGAGGATGCGGCCCGCCGCGGCCACGCTCAGCATCCGGCGGATGCGCGTCTCGCCGGTGTCCGCATCGACACCCACCTCGCAGAAGTGCGCGCCGAAGCTCGCCTGGGCGTACAGCCGTTCGAGGTCGCCAAACTCGATGCCGCCGTCCACCGTGATGCCGCCGGGGCCCGCGACCTGCGCGAGCGCGACCGTTTGGGCGCCGAGCCCGACCCGCCCGTCGGCGAACACAGCGGTGGCCGGATCGAAGCCCGCCTTCCGGGCGATCTGCCGGCGCAGGTCATCGCAGGCGCCATAGACGCCGGAGGTTGAGCTGTTGGCGCCCCAGGATCCGCCGGAGCCGGCCGCTTCAGGGAACCTGCTGTCGGCCAGCCGAACCTCGACCTGGTCGAGCCGCACCCCCAGCATCTCGGCGGCGGTCTGACCCAGGATGGTGTAGCTGCCCGTGCCTATGTCGGTCATCTGCGTCTCGACCAGCACGCCGCCGTTGGGCCGCAGGGTCACCCGCGCCCGGGAGTTCTGCGTGAGGTTGCCGCGGAACGCCGAGGCGACGCCCATGCCGATGAGCGAGCGGCCCTCGCGAACCTGGCCCGGCCGCGGGTTGCGACGCGACCAGCCGAAGCGTTCGGCGCCCGTGCGCAGGCACTCCACGAGGTTGCGGCTCGAGAAGGGCCGCGTCGGCCCGACCTCCGGATCGTACTGCACGTCATTGATAATGCGGAGCTCGACGGGATCCACTCCGACGCGTTCGGCGAGCTCGTCCATGGCGCACTCCAGGGCCAGCAGGCCGACGGCCTCCCCGGGCGCGCGCATGGAATTGCCGACCGGCAGGTCGAGCACCGCCAGCCGGTGCGCCGTCATTCGGTCGCGGCCGCCATAGAGCAGGCGGGTCTGGTCCGCCGCGTTCTCCACACGGCGGCCCGGCTGGTTCCCGCTCCAGACCTCGTGGCCAATGGCGAGGATGCGGCCGTGCGCGTCTGCGCCGATCCGCAGCCGCTGGATCGTGGCGGGGCGATGGGTGGTGTTGTTCATGGTCTGCGGCCGCGTCAGCGCGATCTTGACCGGACGGCCGACCGCGCGGGCGCCGAGTGCGGCCAGCACTGAATCGGCCTCGATCCAAAGCTTGGCGCCGAAGCCGCCGCCGACGAACGTCGAGATGACGCGGATGTTCTCCTTGGGCGTCAGCAGGGTGCCCGAGAGGTCACGGACAACCCAGTGCACCATCTGGTTGGACGTCCAGACCGTCAGCCGGTCGCCATCCCAGCGCGCGATGGTGGCGTGCGGCTCCATCATCATGTGGCTCTGGTCCGGCGTCGTGTAGGTCGTATCCACCTTCGCCGGCGCGGCCGCGAAGGCTCCCGCGAAGTCGCCGACCGCGGTGTCGGGCTTGCCCTCCGTCGGCTTGACCGCCGTGGCGCGTTCGGCCTGCAGGTCGAAACGCCCGGGCTCGGTCGCATAGGTGACGCGGATGAGCCGGGCGGCGTAGCGCGCCTGTTCGAAGCTCTCGGCGACGACCAAGGCGACGGCCTGGTCGAAGGATCGCACCTCGGGTCCGGTCAGCTGCGGGGCGAAGTCGCCCTCGAGCGGACCCTGTTTCGGCGCGTTCAAGTGCGTCATCACGTACAGCACGCCCGGCGCGGTCTCGGCCGCGCGCACGTCGATCGCCTCGATCCTCCCCTTGCCGATGCCGGCCCCGAGGATGAAGCCGTAGGCGGCGTTGGGGACCTCCGCGTGGTGCTCATAGGAGTAGGTCGCCCGTCCGGAGACCTTCAATGGGCCGTCGATGCGATCGACCGGCTGGCCGACGACGCGCTGACGGTCGATGGGGTTGGCGCCGGCGGGCGCATCGAACCTGTAGTCGCTCATGCTTTGGCCTCGGCGAGAGTGGCGGCAAGCGTCCGGCGCAGGAGATCCACCTTGAATGCGTTCTGTGGGGTCGCGCGGCTCCCGTGCAGCGTGACCTCGGCGATGGGACCGACGGCGGCTTCGCGCTCGGCGGCCTCCACGCGCCAGGGCTTGGGGGCCACGCCTCCGAAGGCGAACCGCTGCACGCCGTCGCCGACCACCGCGGCGACCGACACGGTGGCGAAGGCGTAGGAGGTCCGGTCGCGCACCTTGCGGTAGACGTGGCGGCCGCCGATCGGGCGGGGCAGGGTCACCGCCGTGATGAGCTCGCCCGGTTGCAGGACGGTCTCGACCTGGGGGGTTGCGGCCGGCAGCCGATGGAAATCCGCGATGGGGATCGCGCGGGCGCCGCCGCTCGCGCTCGTCGTTTCCACCGTCGCGTCCAGCGCGCGCATGGCGACCGCCATGTCGGAGGGGTGGGTGGCGATGCACGCCTCGCTCGTGCCGATGATGGCGAGGTTGCGGCTGAAGCCGTTGATCGCCGAGCAGCCCGTCCCTGGCGTGCGCTTATTGCAGGGCTTGGTCGTGTCGTAGAAGTAGGGGCACCGCGTTCGCTGCAGCAGGTTTCCCGCCGTCGTGGCCTTGTTGCGCAGCTGTCCGGACGCGCCCGCCAGCAGCGCCCGGGAGAGGACGCCATAGTTCCGGCGGACCCGCTCGTCCGCCGCCAGGTCGGTGTTGCGGACCAGGGCGCCGATACGCAGGCCGCCGGCCGGGGTCGCCTCGATCCGGTCGAGGCCGATGCGATTGACATCGACCAGATGGGTCGGAGCCTCGATCTGCAGTTTCATCAGGTCCAGCAGGTTGGTCCCGCCGGCGATGAACTTGGCCCCCGGTGTCCGGCTCACGGCCTGGCTGGCTTCGGCGGGAGTGCTCGCGCGCTCGTAGGTGAAGGGCCTCATGCGCTCTTCCCTTCGTGGACGTCGCGGATGGCGGCGACGATGTTCGGATAGGCGGCGCAGCGGCAGATGTTGCCGCTCATGCGCTCGCGCACCTCGGTGTCGGAGAACGAGACGTCCATCAGGTCAGCGGTGACGTGGCTGGGCACGCCGCGCCGCATCTCCTCGAGCATCGCCACGGAGGAGCAGATCTGGCCCGGCGTGCAGTAGCCGCATTGGAACCCATCGTGCGCCACGAACGCCGCTTGCATCGGGTGCAGGTTTCCCGGGCTCCCGAGACCTTCGATCGTCGTCACGTGGTCTCCGTCGTGCATCACGGCGAGCGTCAGGCAGCTGTTGATGCGCCGACCTTCGACGATGACCGTGCAGGCCCCGCACTGGCCATGATCGCAGCCCTTCTTGCTGCCGGTCAGGCGCAGGTGCTCGCGCAATGCGTCGAGCAGGGTGACGCGCGGATCCAGCTCAAGGCGATGCGCCTCGCCGTTCACTGTCAGGTTTACGGTTGTTCCAGGCCCCGGCCCCGGCCCAGCCCCCGGCGCCCGCTCTGCCGGGCCGGGCGGCTCCGCCGCCGCCGGCGTGGCGAAACGCGTCGCGACGACCGCGCCGCTGGCGACCAGTAATGTTCTTCTGCTCGGCCCGAACGGCGCGAGGCGGGGCTCATTCGTCACGGGACTTCCAGGTCGCTGATGATTGGTCATTTAAACCTGGAGGACCGACCTGGATCCGGCCACCCCCTGAACCTTACAAGAAATTCAATGTCGCAATGAGCCCGACACCGATCGCCGGCGGGGGTTCCTGGCGCTGGCGGCGAGACTTCAGAGCTTCGAGCCGCCGTCGACCCGGACGGTGTCGCCGCTGATCCACCGCGCGTCGTCCGAGGCGAGGAAGGCGACGACGCCGCCGATGTCGTCTGGCTGGGCAAGGCGTTTCAGGGCCTGCATGCCGAGCGTGAAGTCCCGCCCCGCGTCCGTCTTGGTGAAGCCCGACATCTCGGTCGCAACAACACCCGGCGCCACGGCGTTGACGCGGATGCCGCGCTCGCCGAGCACGGCGGCGAAGTGCTTCACCAGCGTGTCGATCGCGCCCTTGGTCGCCGCATAGGCCGAAAGCGCGCCGACGGTGGCATGGGCTGCCAGCGACGAGACGAGCACGATGCTGCTGTCCTTGCGCATGATCGGCAGCAACTGCTGGACGAGGAAGAACGGCGCGCGGACGTTGACCGCGAAGAGCCTGTCGAAATCTTCGACGGTGGTCTCCTCGATGGTCGCTGACTTCGAGGTTCCGGCGTTGGCCACAAGGATATCCAGCCGGTCGCCGATGACGGCGCGGACCTGCTTGGCAAGCTCGTGTGGCCCGTCCGGCGCGGAAAGATCGGCGGCAACGCTGTCGGCACGTCCGCCGCCCTTGCGAATCTCGGCGACGACGGCTTCGGCTTCATTCGCGCCGCTGTTGTAGTGGATCAGAACCTGCGCGCCCATTCCAGCGAGGGCTAGCGCGCTGGCCCGGCCGATGCCGCGCGAGGCTCCGGTGACGAGAGCGGTCTTTCCTGAAAGCTTGGCCATTATCGGGTCTCCTTCATGATCGAGTGTCGTTCATGGCGACTGTTTCCGTTTGACCCCGGGCGCGCAGTCGAGCGTTCGCCACCATAGGTGTGGAGCGCCGATCGGTAGAATGCGCCCGATCAGGATCAATTGGCGCTGTGTCCGCCGTCGACGTTGAGGACGTGGCCCGTGATGAACGAGGCTTGGTCCGACGCGATGAAGACGATGCCGTCGGCGACCTCCTCGGAGCGGCCGAGGCGACCCAGCGGGACTTCCGTCGCCAGGGCCGCCTTGTTCTCCGCCGTTTCGGTGAAGCGGGTCAGCATGCCGGTGTCCGTGGGGCCGGGCGCGACGGCGTTCACGCGAATGCCGGACTTGGCAAGTTCGAGCGCCACCGACTTGGTGAGGCCTTCGACCGCGTGCTTGGCGCCGACGTAGACAGAGGCCCCGGCCGCGCCCTCGTGCCCGTAGGTCGAGGAGATGTTGATGATGCTGCCGCTGCCCTGGCCCTGCATGGCGCGCACTTCATGCTTCATGCTCAGGATGACGCCGAGAACGTTGGTGTCGAACGTCGCGGCAAAGCTTTCCGCGGTCTGGTCCGTGATCGGGCCGCGGTCACCTTCGGTCCCGGCGTTGTTCACCGCGACATCGAGACGGCCAAACCGTGCGACGGTCTTGTCGACCAGAGCGCGGACGTCATCCTCCTTGCGGACGTCGGCGTGGATGAAATCTGCCTCCGAACCCAAGGCACGCAGCTCTTTGGCGAGCTCGTAGCCGGCTTCGTCGCGGCGACCGGAAACGACGACCTTGGCGCCGGTCTTGGCGAAGGCGATGGCGGCGGCGCGCCCGATGCCGGTGAGTCCGCCCGTGATCAATACAACTTGACTGCTCATTCTACGATCCTCTGTTGGGCCGCCGGAACTCGGACGGCGTTTGATTGGAGCTAAGTTATCTATTCCGCCGCGCCAGGAGAAGGCGCGGATAGGGATATGGCTTATTCCAACAGGGCCTTAAATGAGCAGGCGAGCAGCGTTCAACGCGAGGCGAAATACTTGATAAACGCGTCATCCGCGGGGCATGGAACTTCTTGCCTCTCCGTGATGGCAGGTGATGTCCCGCTACTGACGTTGGCGCGCCCGAATGGCGTCCAGAGCTGTCCCGCTTGTGCGCATTCGTAGGCGTAG
>JAQGIJ010000127.1 GCA_028291285.1 Phenylobacterium sp.
GATTGGGGAGAAGGTCCGCGTTGTCGCAGGGACGGACGAGTTGTCCACGCCCTCGACAGGCCCAACAGCTTCCTACCCCAACCCTTATTCAAATTCTTAAGGATAGAAGAGGAGCGGGCGGATCGAGGGCTTGGGCCGGTGGGCTTGAGCCGACCGGAGGAAGACGGTCTAAACGGGACGATGACGCCTGCTCCCGACCAAAAGACGCCCCGCCTGCTGCGAGCCCTCGCCGGCGAGACCCTGGATAGGCCGCCGATCTGGTTCATGCGCCAGGCGGGTCGTTCGCTGCCGGAGTACCGGGCGCTGCGTCAACAGGCGACGGACTTCATCGCCTTCTGCCACGATCCGCAGATGGCGGCCGAGGCGACCCTGCAGCCGATGCGGCGCTTCCCGTTCGACGCCGCCATCGTTTTCGCCGACATCCTGCTGATCCCGCGCGCGCTCGGCCAGCAGGTCTGGTTCGAGGCCGGCGAGGGGCCGCGGCTGGGCGCGCTGCCGAGCGTCGAGGCGCTGGCGGCCGAGGTCGAGGCCTCCACCGTGCGGCTGGCCGACATCGGCGAGACCCTGAAGCGGGTGCGCGCCGAGCTGGAGCCGGACCGGGCCCTGATCGGCTTCGCCGGCGGGCCCTGGACGGTGGCCACCTACATGATCGAGGGCCGGGGCTCCAACCGCGAGGCCGCCCGGGCCTTCGCCTACGCCGAGCCCAGCAAGCTCGCGGGCCTGCTTGAAGTGTTGGTGGAGGCCACGGCGCGATATCTGGTCATGCAGGCCCGCGCGGGCGCCCAGGCGCTGAAGATCTTCGAGAGCTGGGCCGAGGGCTTGGCCGAGGACGTGTTCGAGCGGCTCGTGGTCGAGCCCCATGCGGCCATTGTCGAAAAAGTGCGGGCGGCGGGCGTGACCGCGCCCTTCATCGGCTTCCCGCGCGGCGCGGGCGCGCTGGTCGAGGCCTATGCCGAGGCGGTTCCGGTGGAGGGGGTCGCGCTCGACACCCAGGCTCCGGCGGCGCTCGGCCGGCGGCTGCAGGCGCAGGGCAAGGCGATCCAGGGCGCGCTCGACAACCTGCTCCTGCGGCAAGGCGGTCCGGCGCTGGACGCCCGCGTGGACCAGCTGGTCGCGCAATGGGGGCAGGGGCCCTACATCTTCAACCTCGGCCACGGCGTGCTGCCCGACACGCCGGTCGAGCACATCGCGCGCGTCGTTGAGCGGGTTACCGGCAAGCCCGTGCGGGCGGCGGCGTGAAGCTCGCCGTCGTCGTCTTCAACCTCGGTGGGCCGGACGGTCCGGGCGCGGTCCGGCCGTTCCTCTACAACCTCTTCAAGGACCCGGCGATCATCGGCCTGCCGGCGGTGGCGCGCCTGCCGATCGCCAGCATGATTGCGCGCCGGCGGGAGAAGCTCGCCCAGGCCAACTACGCCCTGATGGGCGGCGCCTCGCCGCTGCTGGCGGAGACCCAGGCCCAGGCCCGCGCGCTGGAAGCTGCGCTCGCCGTCGAGGCGCCCGGCGTGGAGTCGCGGGTCTTCGTCGCCATGCGCTACTGGAAGCCGTTCGCGGCGGAGACGGCGCGCGAGGTGGCGGCCTTCGCTCCCGACGAGGTCGTGCTCCTGCCGCTCTATCCGCAGTACTCGACGACCACCACGGCCTCGTCGCTGAAGGACTGGTACGCCGCCTATCGCGGGCCCGGCCGCACGCGGGCGATCTGCTGCTATCCAACCGCCCAGGGCCTGGCGGAGGCGCACGCCGAGGCAATTCGCAACCTTTGGGAGACGGCCGGCAAGCCAGGCAATCTGCGCCTGCTGTTCTCCGCCCACGGCCTGCCGCAGAAGGTGGTCGACGCCGGCGATCCCTACCGCGCACAGGTCGAGGCCACGGCCGCCCAGATCGCCGCGCGGCTGCCGGAGTTCGCGGACTGGCGGGTCTGCTTCCAGAGCCGGGTGGGCCCGCTCAAATGGCTTACGCCGGCCACCGACGCGGAGATCCGGCGCGCCGGCGCCGACGGCAAGGGCGTGCTCATCGCGCCGATCGCCTTCATCTCGGAGCACGTCGAGACGCTGGTGGAGCTCGATCACGAGTACGCGGCCCTCGCCCGCCAGGTCGGCTGCGCGCCCTACCTGCGGGCGCCGACGCCCGGGGTGCGCGCCAGCTTCATCGAGGACCTGGCGCACGCCACGCTGATCGCGCTCGGTCGCAGCGGCCATACCCATCCGCACGGGCCGTGGCTCTGCCCGGCGGGGCTTTCGAAGTGCGCCTGCCACGGAGGCGAGCCCCAGTGACCGCCCCGCTGACCAACTGGCTGATCGCCCGCTACGACCTGTTCCGAGGGCTGCACATCCTGGCGGTGATCGCCTGGATGGCCGGCCTGCTCTACCTGCCCCGGCTGTTCGCCTACCACACGACCGCGACGGCCGGATCGGAGATGGACCTGACCTTCCAGATCATGGAAGCCAAGTTATTGAAGATCATTATGAATCCAGCTTTCGTCGCGAGTTGGATCTTTGGCCTGACGCTGATCTGGATCGACGGTCACGTGCGCGGCTGGAGCTTCCTGGGACAGGGCTGGATGGTCACGAAGCTGGCCGGGGTCCTTTTCCTGACCGGGTGGCATCACTATCTGGCGGTGGCGCGGAAGGCCTTCGCCGAGGGCCGCAACCGCCGCTCCAACCGATTCTGGCGCATGACCAATGAGCTGCCGTTCCTGGCGGCCGTCGTCATGGTGCTGGCGGTGACCACAGAGTTCGGCAAGTAGGGCGGTCGCGCCGCTTGACGCTGCCCCCCGACTGTGGTTCCGATCAGGTACGCGACGGCGCAAACCGCTGGCGCGCCCCGCATTTCTCCGGCAGCCCGCGCCGCACGCGCCAGGGACGCCGGCCCCCAAGAGACGAACACATCGGCGCTGAACGCGCTTTAGCTTTACCGAGGCCATAGCCGGACTCCGTCCAGGCGCGGCCGAACGAGTCATTTGACCCATGCAAGACGACAATCCCAACACGCTCGACGTCCTCGAGCCGCCGGCCGAGACGCCCGCCCCCGAAGAGTTCGACGCCGCCCCGGAAGCCGCCGAGGAGCCGTCCGA
>JAQGIJ010000252.1 GCA_028291285.1 Phenylobacterium sp.
ACCAAGACCATGAGTTCATCGCGATCCCGGCTCGCCGCCATGATGGCGGGCGCGATTGCGCTGTCGCTGACGCTGGGCGCGCCGGCCGACGCCCGCCGTGGCGGAAGCTTTGGCAGCCGTGGCGCGCGCACCTACTCCGCGCCGCGCCCGACCACGAGCACGCCGGGCTATGTGGCGCCCGTACAGCGGTCCATGACGGCCCCGGCGACGGGGGTCCAGCCCGGCGCGCCGGGCTACGCGCCGGCCTACGGCTATGGAGCCGCCCCAGGTTTCGGCCAGTCGCGGTTCCGTCCCGGCTTCGGCGGCGGGCTGCTGACCGGCCTGGTCACCGGCGGCCTGATCGGTGGGCTGATGGGCCACGGATGGGGCGGCGGCGTTGGCGGGGGCTGGGGCGGCGGTGGCGGCGGCGCGCTGTTCGCCGGGCTGTTCCAGATCGCCCTGTTGTTGCTGCTCGGCTGGTTCGTCGTGCGCCTGTTCCGCCGGCGCAGCCAGGCGGCGGCCGCGCCCATGGGCTTCGCCAGTCCCTTCGAGGCCGCGCCCACCTTCGACGACCGCGCCGCGCCGCCTGGGGCGCCCTGGGGCGCCACGCCGGCCTATGCGCAAAGCGCCGTGCCCGCCGAGATCCCCGTCAGCCCGGTCGACCGCCAGGCCTTCGAGCGCCTCCTGCTCGAGGTGCAGGACGCCTTCGGCCGCGAGGACTACGGCGCGCTTCGCGAACGCACCACGCCGGAGGTCATGTCCTACCTCGCCGAGGAGCTGAGCCAGAACGCGACCCAGGGCCGCCGCAACGAGGTCTCCCGCGTGCGCCTCCTCGGCTCCGACGTCTCCGAGGCCTGGCGCGAAGGCGACGCCGACTACGCCACCGTCGCGCTCAACTACGAGAGCGTCGACCTGATGCGCGACCGGACGACCGGCGCGGTGCTCCAGGGCGATCCGGACCGGCCCACGCCGACCACCGAGCTGTGGACCTTCGTGCGCCACAACGGCGGCCCCTGGAAGGTGTCGGCGATCCAGGAGACGTGAGGCTTTGCGGGGCGGGCGGTGCGTCAAGGCGTCGCCCGTCCCGCGCAGACGCGGACTCGGGCTGCAATATGGATCAATTGATAGGCAGGGCACGCTGCGGCGGACCCGCGACGCCCGCCGGCCCCGCACCGGCGGCGCAAAGCGCCTGACCTCGGCAAGATGCGTTGCAATTAATTTTAGATATGAGCAAAGCCTTCGCCAACTTCCGTCAGCGTGAGATCAACGTGCCGTTCGCACTCGGCCAGGCTCGCCCCTCCCCCCGCCAACTGATGCTGCCCAAGCACCATCCAAGCGCCCAGACGTTGGCCGACTTCCTGACGGGGGATTGCTCCCCCGGCACAGCGCTACTGATCGCGCGGCACATCGAGCTCTGCCCGCAATGCCGCAGCCGTGTGCAGCAGATGGGGGCCGCCGGCGCGGCGACCTACGAGCCGAGCCAGGGGGCGTGGCGGGCGCATTCGCCGGGCGTCGAGCTGGCGCCGCTCGATGCGGTGAGCGGCCTGGGCGAAGCGGTCTATGCCATCCGCGCCGAGGCCGGCGCTCAGGTGCAGGTCGACGCGCCTCTGCACATCGCCGAGATCCTGATCCTGCTCGGCGGGTTCGAGCAGGGGGGCAAGGCCTATCGCGGCGGCGACTTCGTGGCGCTCGATCACAAGCCCGCCGCCGCGCCGCTGACCGCGGCTGCGAACCGGGGGTTTTCCGGCCTCCTCACGGCGTCCCAGCCGGAGGTGGCGCAGCCGGACCTCTGAGCCCGCGCCGGCTCACTTTCGACAGAGCGCCTCGAGGCCCTCGCGGTCGAGATCGGTCACCCGGCCGAAGCGGAACGTCGCCAGGTTCTGCAGCCGCAGCGCCTTGAGGCTGCGGTTCACGTGCACCACGCTGAGGCCGAGCGCATCGGCGAGATGCTCCTGGGTCAGCGGAAGATGGAAACCGCGGCCCTCGACCATGCCGATTTGCTCGAGACGGTCGTGCAGCTCCAGCAGCAGATCCGCCAGCCGCTGGATCGCCGAGCGGCGTCCCAGGCGCATGATGTCCTCGTACCGGCGCTCGTGCGTCAGCGTCAGCGCGTAGTTCACCGCCCGCCAGAGCTCGGTGCGGTCGGAGTCCTTGGCGCGTGCGAGCGTCTGGGCGACGTCGATGCACTCGACGCTGGTGAGGGCGACCACCGAGCAGGGGTTGCTGGCGTTCACCGGCCGCGAGAGGACCACGTCCCCGGGCACGGCGAAGGAGAAGATCTGCCGCCGTCCGTCGGGCAGCACCCGCAGCTCACAGACCCAGCCGGAGAGTATCCACTTCATCCGCGGCGCCGGCGCGATCGAGCTGACCACCGCGGCGGCCGGATAGCGCTCGATTGGTCCGATAAGCTCCCGCAGCGAGTTTGCGCTGGCTTCGGAAAGGCCGCAGACCCTGACGAGTCCTGCAAGCGCGTGGTCTATCGGCGTCCTGTATGTCGCGCTGTGTTGCAGCATTTCTCTGGTCCGAGTGCGTAGCGCCGGACGCGCATCCGCAGAACACCGACCAAAGGTTCATTCTTATCGGTCTAACTTCCTTATCATTCGCCACAATAGGGTGGCGTATTGCGCCGCTTCAAAGCAACCGCTGCGCAATACGCCGTCATTCCTCACCGACCGGCCCTCACCGACTGGCGATGGCATGCACGCGCCGCGGCGCGCGATCGAAGGCCCCTTGCTGGGCGTCAGACTGATAGCAGGCGAAGCTCGCCAGCTTGTGGCGCTGATTAAGCGTCACCGTGCCGCGTCCGACGCTCAGCATGCCCTCGCGCTTCAGCTGCTGCAGGGTGCGATTGATGTGCACCACGCTCAGCCCCAGCGCGTCGGCGAAGACCTCCTGCGTCAGCGGGATGCGGAAGGTGTTCTCCTTCACCAGCCCGATGGCGTCCAGCCGGTCGTACAGCTCCAGCAGCAGGTTCAGCACCCGCTCCTTGGCCGTCAGCCGCCCGATGCGGACGATCTGGTCGAACAGGCGCTCCTCGCGTCGGCGGATGACCTCCGTCAGCGAGGCGGCGTTGCGCTCCCCCGGCTCGGCGATGGCCAGCGCGCCGGCGTCGGCGATCTCGACGTTTGTCAGGGCCACGAGGCCCCGGCAGCCGACGTTCGACTCGCTGGTGACGCTCGCCACGTCTCCCGGAAGCAGGAAGGAGAAGATCTGCCGGCGTCCATCCGGCAGGATCCGCGTCTCCGAGATCCATCCGGAGACCACGACGATATCGCGTTTGCGGCTGTCCGGTCCGCCAGCGACGCTGGCTCCGGCCGGTATTCGTTCGACAGTCCTCCAGAAACTGCGCACCAGCCCTACGTCCATCTGTCGCGAGTCGCTGAGACCCGCAAAAGTAGACGGCCTGCCCCGCGTATTCGTTCCTATGTCGCCTGACATAGTCATGGCTTGCCCCTTTACCGTGGCCCAAACTCGGATTTTGTGCGGCGAAAAAGCGGCGCTCTTGCCTGAAAATCCAACGATATGAGCACCCTGGAACTTCGCCTCACGCCCAACCTGGCCAAGCTTCTCACAGCACCGAATGCGTCTGAATTCACCAAGCTGTGATGAGTTTAACTAAGGTTGATGATTCGCTAATTTGTCCCAGACAATCCGACGTCACTCAGTTGCGCGGGGCGGAGCACATCAAAAGTTAGCAACTTAGTTGGTGGGAGGCGGCGAAGACTGAGCGGATCGTACTCGTGGCTGACGGGCAAGGGTTATCCGGGCCTGGGGACAGCACGCACCGCGAGATTTCGCGGAAGCGCACAGCCGTGGAAAACGGCGCTTGAGGAGGCGATCTGATGAAACTGAAACTGATCGGGGCGGCGTCCGCCCTTGCGCTGGGCTTGGGCCTCTGCGGGGCCGCTTCGGCGCAGCAGACGATAGC
>JAQGIJ010000322.1 GCA_028291285.1 Phenylobacterium sp.
TGGTGGCGCCGGCGGCGTCGGGCGAGGGCCGGTTCGGCCGCTCGACGAAGGCCACGGTCCAGGGCGCGTCCATCATCATGTCGGACAGTCTGCGGCCCGCGCGCACCAGACTCTGCGCCACCGCGTCCGGCCCGATCAGGACCAGGATCCGCTCTCCGGCCGCCCACGGGCCCTCGACGCCCCGCTGCCGCATGGCGGCGACCAGCTGGTCGTCCACCGTCTGGGCCACGCGGCGCAAGGCCAGCTCGCGCAGCGCGGTCAGGTTCTCCGGCTTGAAGAAGTTGGTGGCCGCCATGCGGGCGGTCTCGGGCAGATAGACCTTGCCCTCGACCAGCCGCTGGCGAAGCTCGTCCGGGGTGATGTCGACCAGCTCGATGTCGTCGGCGCGCGACAACGCCGAGTCGGGGATCGTCTCGCGCTGGCGCACGCCGGTGATCTTCCAGACCACGTCGACGAGGCTTTCGAGGTGCTGGACGTTGAGGGTGGTCCAGACGTTGACGCCGGCGCTGAGCAACTCCTCGACGTCCTGCCACCGCTTGGGATGGCGTGAGCCCGGGGCGTTGGAATGGGCGTATTCGTCGACCAGCAGCAGGGCCGGCTTGCGCGCCAGCGCTGCGTCGATGTCGAACTCGTGGAGGGTGCGGCCCTTGTAGTCGATCGGCTTGCGGGGAAGGACCTCCAGGTTCGCCAGCAGGGCTTCGGTCTCGCGCCGCCCGTGGGTCTCCACCACGCCCGCCAGCACCTCGCCCCCGTCGGCCTTGCGGCGGGCGCCCTGGGCCAGCATCTCGTAGGTCTTGCCGACCCCCGGCGCCATGCCGAGGAAGACCTTGAGCCGGCCGCGCCCGGCCTTTGCCGCTTCCACCAGAAGGGCGTCGGGATCGGGGCGGCGCGGCTCGTCGGGGGTCATGAGGCTTTGGTTGCGCTCTTCGGCAGGGCCGCATCGAGCGCCCGATTGGTCATCAGCACGTTGACATGCGGCTGACCGAGGAAGCCCAGCGCCGGCGCGTCGACGTGGGCGGCGATGATCCGGCGCACCTGGTCGGGCGAGGCGCCCCGGGCCTTGGCGACCCGGTCGGCCTGCAGGATCGCATAGGCCGGCGAGATGTCCGGGTCGAGGCCCGAGCCGGAGGTGGTGACGGCGTCGTCCGGGATCTGCTGGTGGCCGGTCGAGGCGCGCAGGGCCGCGGCGTCGGTCCTGATCCGCTTGGCGAGGTCCGGGTTCAGCGGGCCGTAGTTGGAGCCGGAGGACGCCGAGGCGTCATATCCGTTGGCCCCGGCGGCCGAGGGCCGCGGATGCAGATACTCGTCCTTGGCGAAGCCCTGGGCGATCAGCGCCGAGCCGATCACCTGGCCCGAGGCGTCGCGGATGAGGCTGCCCTCCGCCTGGGCGGGGAAGGCCGCCTCGGCGATGCCGGTGATCGCCAGCGGATAGGCCAGTCCCAGGAGCAGGGTGAACAGCACGGTCGAGACGATGGCGGGGCGGATATCGCTGAGCATGGTGTTACGCACCTTATCCTAAGCCAGACCGATGGCGGTGATGATCAGGTCGACGATCTTGATGCCGACGAAGGGCGCGACCACCCCGCCCAAGCCGTAGATCAGCAGGTTCCGCTGCAGGAGCTTCGAGGCGCCGATCGGCCGGTACTTCACCCCCTTCAGCGCCAGCGGCACCAGGGCGATGATGATCAGGGCGTTGAAGATCACCGCCGAGAGGATGGCGCTGCGCGGATTGTGCAGTCCCATGACGTTGAGCGCGCCCAGCGCCGGCAGCGCGACCACGAAGATCGCCGGGATGATGGCGAAATACTTGGCCACGTCGTTGGCGATCGAGAAGGTGGTCAGCGCGCCGCGGGTGATCAGCATCTGCTTTCCCACCTCGACGATCTCGATGACCTTGGTCGGGTCGGAGTCGAGGTCGACCATGTTGCCGGCCTCACGGGCGGCCTGGGTCCCGGTCTGCATGGCCACGCCGACGTCGGCCTGGGCCAGCGCCGGGGCGTCGTTCGAGCCGTCGCCGCACATGGCGACCAGCCGGCCCTTGCCCTGCTCCTGGCGGATCAGCCGCAGCTTGTCCTCCGGCGTGGCCTCGGCGAGGAAGTCGTCGACGCCGGCCTCCGAGGCGATGGCGGCCGCGGTCACCGGGTTGTCGCCGGTGATCATGACGGTGCGCAGACCCATGCGGCGCAGGTCGGCGAAGCGCTCCTTCACGCCGGCCTTGACCACGTCCTTCAGGTGGATGACGCCGACCAGCACGCCGTTCTCGCTGACCGCCAGCGGCGTGCCGCCGGAGCGCGCGATGCGGTCGACCGCCGCGGCCAGCTCGGCCGGCATCTCGGAAGGCGACATCCCGACCGTCTTGAGGATCGAGTCCACCGCCCCCTTGCGCCAGCTGTCCTTGCCGGCGTCGAGGCCGGAGAGCCGCGTGGTCGCGCTGAACGGGACCGGAGTCGAGCCCTGCGGCGGCTCGCCGGCGAGGCCCTTTTCCAGCGCCAGGTCGACGATCGAGCGGCCCTCCGGGGTCTCGTCCGCGAGCGAGGCCATCACGGCGGCCCGAAGCGCCGCCTCCGGCCGCACCCCCGGCGCCGCGACCACCTCGGTCGCCATGCGATTGCCGTGGGTGATGGTGCCGGTCTTGTCGAGCAGCAGGGTGTCCACGTCGCCCGAGGCCTCGACGGCGCGGCCGGAGGTGGCCAGCACATTGACCTTCAGCAGCCGGTCCATGCCGGCGATGCCGATCGCCGAGAGCAGGCCGCCGATGGTGGTGGGGATC
>JAQGIJ010000332.1 GCA_028291285.1 Phenylobacterium sp.
TCCTCGGCTAGAACAGTCCCGCCAGCAGGTTGATGGTGAGCGCCACCACGACCGTGTTGAAGGCGAACGAGAACAGCGCGTGCACGGTGTTGAGCCGGCGCAGCCGCTTGGCGCTGATCGCGATGTCAGCGGTCTGCGACGCCACGCCGATGATCACCGCGAAGTGCAGGAAGTCCCAGTAGTCAGGCTCCTCCTCGCCTGGGAACCGCAGGCCGCGCGCGTCGGTGGCGCTCGCCTCGTCGCGGTCGTAGTAGCCGTGCGCATAGTGCAGGGCGAAGATCAGGTGCACCATGAACCAGGAGGCCGCCACGGTGGCGAAGGCGAGCGCGACGCGCAGCCCGCGCACCAGGCCGTGCGCGCTCTTCGCCAGCGACAGCTCCATCGCGATGGCCAAGATCGCGGCGACCGCGGCCACCAGCACCAGCGTCAGGATCGTCAGCCGCCCCTCGTCGTCCTGCTCGGCCCGGGCGCGCATGTCGTCCAGCGAGCTCTCGGCCATGGTCCACAGCATGCTGACGATGAAGCCGAGGCACACCGCGTCCCACCCCAGGATGACGCTGGAGCTGGGCAGCAGGCCGAGCCAGAACCGGCAAGCCAGGCCGAAGAGCGTCCCGCCCACGAAGGCGAGCACGAGGCGCGGCCGGGCCTGGAAAGGACCGAGCCAGGATGGAAGCGCCAACTGCGCCATATGCCTCATGCCTCCTGCCGTTCGCGCGCCGACCATCGCGCGAGTCCGCCGCCGTCGCCAGCGCGTGACAAGCCTGCGTTCATCGCGTCGCGCAACGGCCGGTTAAGCCCAAGCCGCTAGGCTCCCGCTCAGGCGTAGAGGAGCCCCTTTTGTCGATCGGCTCGCATCGGCTGCTCGGATTTGCTTTCGCGAGCGCGGACCTGCTCCTCGAGGTCAGCTCCGAGGGACGGATCGCGTTCGCCCTGGGCGCCAGCGAAGCCATCTCCGGCCAGCTGGAGGAAGCGCTGATCGGCAAGCCGTGGCGGCTGTTCATCGACGCCGCCGACCATCCGATGGTCGAGGCCCTGTTCGCAGGGCTGGAGATGGGCCAGCGCGGCGGTCCGGTGGTCGTGCGCCTGGCCAGCGAAGACCAGGTGGCGCGGGCGGCCAGCCTTTGCGCCTTCCGCGTGCCGGACAATTCCGAGGCGCTCTCCTGCGCTCTCTCCCTGGCCGATCCGGAGGCGGCCCCGCCCGCCGGCGAGCTCCACGACCGCAAGGCCTTCGAGGAACTGACCACCGCCCTGCTGCAGACCGCCCAGGCCAGCGGCGCCAACCTGGAGCTGGCGCTGATCGAGCTGTCGGGCCTCGGCGCCGTGCGCGAGAAGACCGCGCCCGCCAACCGCAAGGCGCTGGAGAGCCGGCTGGCCGGCGTGCTGCGCGCCCAGGCCCACGGCGGCCAGGCGGCCACCGAGCTCGGCGACGACCGCTTCGCCGTGGTCCGCTCCCGCGGCGAAGGCGCCGAGGTGCTGAGCCGGCGGGTGGCCAAGCTGATCAACCTGGGGACCGAGGACGCGATCCGCCCCACCGCCGACGTCATCCCGTTGAAGACCGACGGCGGCTCGCGCCAGGCGGTCCGGGCGCTGCGCTATTCGCTCGACACCTACCTGCGGGAAGGCCCCGGGGCGGCGCCGGCGAACCTGTCGGACGCGCTGAACCAGGCGATGCAGCGCACCCTCGACGAGGTGGGCGCCCTGGGAGCTGCGATCCGCGAGAAGCGCTTCCGGCTGGTCTACCAGCCGGTGGTCCTGCTGAAGGACGGCTCGCTGCACCACTACGAGACCCTGGTCCGCTTCGGCGACGAGGAGAGCCCCTTCCCGCTGATCCGCATGGCCGAGGAGATGGAGCTGATCGAGCAGCTCGACCTCGCCATCCTGGAGCGCGCCATAGGCGTCATCGCGGAGGAGCCCGGCCTGCGGCTGGCGGTGAACGTCTCCGGGCGCACCATCGCCTCGGCCGCCTTCGTCGAGCAGGCGACCGCGCTGATCGCGGCCCACCCGAAGTGCCGCGGGCGGCTGATGTTCGAGCTCACCGAGAGCGCGGCGCTGGACGACCTGGCGCTCGCCGACCGCCACCTGCAGGCCCTGCGCGAGCAGGGCTGCGAGATCTGCCTGGACGACTTCGGCGCGGGCGCGGCCTCGCTGGCCTATCTGCAGCAGCTGCGCCTCGACGTGCTCAAGATCGACGGCCGCTACATCCGCGACCTGCAGCACGGCGGCCGCGAGGCGACCTTCGTCAAGCACCTGGTGAAGATGTGCGGCGAGCTGGGCATACGCACCCTGGCCGAGATGGTCGAGACCCAGGACGCCGAGGACGCCGTGCGCCGGGCCGGCGTCGACATGGGGCAGGGCTGGCTCTACGGCGCGGCCAAGGACATGGCCTCGATCCGCGCCGCCAACAATCCGATCACGCCGCGCGTACGTCCGGCTCTGCGGCGCTAGATCAGGCCGCCGCCGCCTGCAGCAGCGAGTCGAGCTTGCCCTCGCGGTCGAGGGCCAGCATGTCGTCGCAGCCGCCGATGTGCCGGTCGCCGAC
>JAQGIJ010000411.1 GCA_028291285.1 Phenylobacterium sp.
GCCCAGCCGCTCCAGGTCCGCCGGGGTCGCCGAGGCATGGTGCGCCGAGCGGAAGAGCAGGCCGCGCTTCACCGCGCCCCCGTCCTTGGTCGGCCAGCCGCCGAAGTCGCGGAAATTGAAGATGCCTTGCAGTTCGGAGGGCACGGTCGGCGGTGGAACGGTCATGGCGCCATTCTAAACGGGCTTGCGTGACAGGCGAGCGGCATTGGCGGAAACAGTCGCGCGGCGCGCCTTCGGCCTCGCCGACCCGGTCAAGGGCGTCACCATCGGCTACGCCATGAACCACATGAGCGACCTGATGGACCCGAACCCGCGTGGCAAGAGCCTGATCGAGGCCGTCTTCGCCGCGGTTTGGTTCGCGCCTGGCCCGCCACAGGGACCCGCGCAAGCTAACGCCCAAGCCCGGATTCCGCAGTCGATGCGATCACCTCCGCATCAGCACCTCGAGATTCAGCTGAGCGGGGGAACGGGGCGGGACGCTCGGCGCTCTGGATGGCTCGTCACATCGACGTAGCTCCCGGAGGCGCGAGAATGGCTGAACATCGCAAGGCGACCCTATATCGGATGGTGCTGCCGGGTCACACCTGTCCCTTCGGCGTCAGGGCCAAACAGCTGCTGGAGAATCACGGCTACGAGGTCGATGACCGAGTCCTCCGCTCCAGGGATGAGGTGGAGGCTTTCAAGTCGGACCAAGGCGTCGACACTACGCCACAGGTCTTCATCGGCGGCAAATGCGTTGGCGGGAGCGATGAACTGGAGCTTCATCTCGCGCCCGGCTGAACGTCAGGCACGCTCGCTACCGGCCGCTATTCCTCCGAACGAGGGACACGCGAAGGGGCAGGGGAGCGATCCAGGCGACGGGCCATGACCTCCCAACCGTGCGCCATCCGTTCGTAGTCTTGGCGCAGCTCAGACGAGGTCTGGACCGCCGCTTGCTGACGCATCAGTTCAGCTTTTCGACGATATTCATCGCTCGTAGCCATCATCGCAGCATAGGAGGAGTCCGAGGTTAAGCAACGGACGTGAAGCCGACGGCGGCCGCATGACGCACCGCAAGCGGTTGCGCTTGACGCACTGTTCGGAGTCGGTGTTTGCGCGAGGGAACATCGAGCGCTGTCAACGGTTTGCAGGCGCGCGCAAACCCGGAGGCCGCCAATGCCATTGCTGTCACTCACCCGCTTCATCGCGGCCCTGATCTCGGCGCTGATACTTGCCGCGGCCGGGTACCTGCTCTGGACCTGGTATCAGGGCGAATGGGCGCGGGACGCTGCGGGTCATCTCGTCACGGTGCGGGAAGCCTGGCGCTTGTGGACCGGAGCGGGGCTGCTGGCCTGGTCGTTCCTTGGCCGGTTGCTGCTCCCGCTGCTGCTGGCCAAGGGCGGCGGGCAATCGCCCAGCGTGAGCCACGGCGAAGGCCAGACGGTGACCGGCGCAAGCGGCTCCACGCTCTACGTCGAGCGCCACGGCCGGTCGGGGGCGCCGCTGGTGGTGTTCACCCACGGTTGGGGAATGGACCTGACGTTCTGGAGCCTGGCGCGGCGGGACATGGCCGACCGGTTCCGGCTCGTGCTTTGGGACCTGCCAGGGCTCGGCCGCTCAAAGCCGCCGGCCGGCGGCAAGATCACGCTGAGCGGCTTCGCCGCAGACCTGCGCGGCCTGCTGGAGACGCTGGATCGACCGGCCGTGCTCGTGGGTCACAGCATCGGAGGCATGATCATTCAGACACTCGTGCGCGACCATCCAGGCTCCCTGGACCGCGTCGCGGGCATCGTGCTGCTGAACACGACCTATACGAACCCGCTGAAGACGATGATCTTCTCGTCCGTCTTGCCGGTGTTGGAGAAGCCGCTGCTGAGACCGGCCATGCACCTGACGATCTGGCTCAAGCCGCTCGTGTGGCTGTCGAAGTGGCAGAGCTACCTCAGCGGCTCAATGCACGCTGGCATGAGGTTGGGCTTTGGCAAGTTCGCCACGCGCGGGCAGTTGGAGCACGTCGCGAGGCTTGCGGCCCAGGCCTCGCCGGCCATCGAGGCGAAGGGCAACCTGGCGATGTTCGATTGGGACGCCACGGGAGTTCTCGCCGGCCTGCGCAAGCCGGTCCTCGTCCTGGGCGGCGACCTCGACATCGTCACCAAGCTTAGGGCCAGCGAAACGCTCGCAGGCGAGTCCTCCGCCGCACAGCTGGAGGTTATCCGAGGCGTCAACCACATGGGACCGCTCGAACGGGCCGACCTCTACAACGAAGCGATCGCACGCTTTGCCTTGGCGGTGCAGCCGAGCGCTACGCAGGACCTTTCCAAGGCGGACGCCGGACGCCGCGCCTCGGAAGGCAGCGTTGATCGTGGCGAACTCCCAAACGAGGCGCGCGAGGACCCACCCCTGCTGCATTGAAGCGGCGCCGGCGGATCGCGCCTTCGGTCGCGGTATCGCCGCGCTCCTGGCCGTCGGTGCGACGCATGGCCGTGTTCCGCGACTGGCGGCGCAAGGGCTTTGCGTGGCGACAGGTGCTGGTCGGCATGTTGCACGTGGCCACGAAGCTACCGCCAGGAGGCGGACAGGTCATGGCGCTCGCCTACTTCACGGCGGAGATTGAGGCGACCGATCTGAACGACCTTGAGCCTGACGGCTTCGACGTGGCGAGCGGGCTTGAGGTTTGGCTGAGAGAGCGCTGTGGTCGCCTGTCCGCTTGACGTTCTCGGCAAGGATCAGCGCGGGGCCACCAGCGCGCCCGCCGCGGCCGTTGCGCGACCCGGCTGGGGTCGGGTGCTCAGCGACTCGATACCCGCCCACGCGCCGCCTCTCGCTGTCCGTGTTACACGCGCCGCTGCCGCTTGCACCTCGCAACCGGACCGAGGGCCGGGCGCTTGTCACTCTTTTGATGCGCCGCAGCGCGCTTCTTCGCCGCAGCGCAGCACGCGGTGTGGACCTTTCTCGCTGGCGGGTTCCTTATCCTTGCAGCTGGCCGACCTAGGAGGCTGAGTTGCGCAACATGAAGCTAAGCAATCTGACTAATGAGACGGATGCGCTTGCTGTGCTGTTGGCCAGGGCCGACAAGCTTGCCGACCGAAGAGCGCCAGCGCCAGTCTATACGACAGTACACGCTTCCGCCAAGGCTCGCACCACGCGGCACTAGGCGCGCCTTCCGGACGTGATTGCAGTGCTCAGGCTGCTTCAGTCCAGAGCAGCTTAGCGCCTTCGCATATCTCGATTGCGACCGGCCGACGTGCGCCGCGCAGTTCCCGGCGCGCCAACTCTCTCGCCCGGTCTTCCGTCTCAGCAAGAATGAGCGCGAGCGTAGGCGTCGAAGAGTCTTGCTCGGTGACGAAGCACGAAAAGGTCCGCATCGCTTTACCCCCGTCCAAGGTTGGCTAAACGTGTGAAAACACAGCGTAACACCGATATCTACAAGAACTGTCGGCCCTGCGACAAATGGCGCGTAGCAAAGACCTTATCCACAAGAAGGTCCGCAGTCTGTGGATAAAGAACACGCAGCAGTGTTCGCCGGGCGGGAAGGGAAAGCGCCGGGGCGACAGAACATCGCACCCCGAGCACCTGCTCCCAGTGGGGCCGGAAGTGGGTCCCAAAGCCCGGAAACCGAAATATCTGTAGAAAATCAAACACAAGCGGCGGACGGGGTGGGATTCGAACCCACGGTGAGCTTGCACCCACGGCGGTTTTCAAGACCGCTGCCTTAAACCACTCGGCCACCCGTCCATCCAGCGGGGCGCAATGGGGCACAAACGCCAGAACTTCGCGCCGATTTCGGCCGGACGGATGCCATGCCCGGGGCGGCGGAGCAAGCGGGCGCAGCGGCCGCTTGCGCCTTGCGTCTGAGCGGCGAGGACGGTGCAGAGTTTGTCCGTCACTGCTGGCGCGCCGCCTCAATGTCCAGGGTCGGGATCTCGTCGGGCTGGGAAAGCGCCAGTTCTATAACGCAACGCAGTCCCTCGGGCCGGTAGTCGATGGAAGCCCGGCCGCCAGTATTCCCGGCGAACGCCCGCGCGATCAAACGCGTGCCGAAGCCCGTCTGCTCCGGCTTGGAGACGGCGGGACCGCCGTACTCGGCCCAGAGGAGGTTCATGTAGCGCCGGCCATGGCCATCCAGCGCCACGTTCCAGGTTATGGCGACGCGGCCCCCGTTCGCCGAGAGGGCGCCGTACTTCAGCGCGTTCGTCGCCAGCTCGTGCAGGGCCAGGCTCAGCGACACGGCCTGCTGGGGGCTCAATCGGACAGGAGGGCCCTCCACCTGAAAGGTCTCTGCGCCCGGTTGCTGATGCAGCTCCACGGCTCGCCCGATGACGTCGTGGAGATTCGCCCCCGCCCAATTATCGTCCACCAGCAGGTTGTGCGCTTCTGACAGCGCCATGAGCCGGCTGGTCAGGTTTGCGCGGGTTGTCCTGTCGACGTTCGCCGCCCGCAGGGTCTGTTCGGCGATCGATTGCACCGTGGCCAGCGTGTTCTTGATCCGGTGGTTCAGTTCATTGAGCAGCAAGACGCGTTGCTCGTCGGCGAGCTTCGTCGGGGTCTCATCGCGCATGATCTTGAGGAAGCCGGTACCGCCACCTTCGGTCAGGACCATCAAGACGCCATTGCCCCAGAATCTCTCGCCGCTCTTGCGCCGGTGCCAACGGCTGTTCTCAGCGCGGCCTTGCCGTCGAGCGGTGTCCAACTCGAGCCGGTCCGCCCCGGCGGCGAGGTCAGAGGGAACAAAGAGCTCACTCCCGCTCATCCCGACGATTTCCTGTGCGGAATAGCCGAAGATCGTCTCCGCGCCCGTGCTCCAGCTGGTGACGTGGCCCTCGTCGTCCAGAGTCATGATTGCGTACTCACGCGCGTTGGCGAGGACCAGCTGGGCGACCTGCGGATCGCTGAGGTCTGGAGAAAGCGGCGCAGTCATGCCGCGACAACGCGGGATGATGCCGATGGTGGCAAAGTGGCTGCCCACATCGGTTCGCGTCGTCATCATCGCAACTGGCGCGCGTTCCCGGCGACCTTCGCCGGCGCGAGCCGTACGTGAACACCTGCGCCCGCGGAGGCTGGTTGCGGCGCCTCAGGCGCGACCTCCGGCCGCCCGCCAAACGGCATGGTTGCGGCCGGCGGCGTCGGCTTCGCGCTTGGTCGTAAGGACCTCGGCGATCGACGTCAGCAGCGTCTTTATCCTGACGGGCTTGGCGACGAAGCCGTCGAAGCCCAGCTCGCGGTACTGCGCCTCGGTGCGGCTCAGGTCGGCCGTGACGGCGAGGGCAGGGGTGGCTCGGTTCGGTCCGATCCTTCGCCGTAGCAGGTGCAGCAGCTCGATGCCGCTCATCTCCGGCATGTGAATGTCGATCAGCGCGACGTGGAAGGATCTCAGAAACAGCAGCTCCAGGGCCTCGCTCGGAGATCTGCAGGGCGTCAATGCACTGC
>JAQGIJ010000436.1 GCA_028291285.1 Phenylobacterium sp.
TGCGTAATTCCGGCATGAGCCCTGATCGTCGAACCTTCCTCGCCAGAGCCGCCGCCCTCGCCATGACGCCGGGCGTGGCCCTTTCCGCCGACCGCTACGCCGGCTCGCCTTGGCGCAAGCTCTCCGACGCCGACTGGAAGAAGCGGCTGTCGCCCGCGGCCTTCGACGTCCTGCGCCGCGAGGGCACCGAGGCTCCGGGGTCGAGCCCGCTGCTGAAGGAGCACCGTAAGGGGACCTTCGCCTGCGCCGGCTGCGGGCTGGCGCTCTTCAAGTCGGACTGGAAGTTCGAGAGCGGGACCGGCTGGCCGAGCTTCTACACCACCATCCCCGGCGCGCTGGCGACCCGGACCGATCACAAATTGATCCTGCCCAGGACCGAGTATCACTGCGCCCAGTGCCTGGGCCACCAGGGGCACGTGTTCGACGACGGACCGCGCCCGACCGGCCTTCGCTACTGCAACGACGGCGTGGCGCTGAAGTTCGCGCCGGCCTGAGCCTCAGGTGGCCCGCGCCGGCCCCGCGTCGTCGTCGTCAGCGCCGGCCGCTGCGGCGTCGTTGTCGCCGGGCTGGCGGATCCGGCCGGCGCCGGCGATGTGGGTCTCCAGGCGCGGCGGACGGGTCAGCAGGTCGACGTCGCCGACGCCGGCGATCCGCACCCGGGCCCAGTCGGTGGGGGCGGCGGTCACGTCGCCTGCGCCGCTGATGTCGATGTCGGCGCCCTTGGCCTTCAGCTTGCCGAAGTCCGCGCCGCCAGCGCCGGACAGGTTGAGGTTCACGGTCCTGGCCTCACCCTCGGCGTCCACCTGGGCGTGGCCGGAGATGACGACGCTGAGCTCGTCCTGCTTGTAGCCGGTGATGCCGAGCTTGCCGGCGCCGTTCAGCTCGAACCGCTTCACCGAGGGCGCGCTCAGGGTGATGTGCAGCTCGCGGCCGTGCGGCAGCCCATCGGCCAGGGTGATCTTCCCGCCCGCCACCGTGACCTTGTCGAGCGCCTCGGCGGGGCCGCTGATGGTGAGCTTGGCCGGACCGGCGGCCTGGACGTAGTCGATGCGGGCGGGTGCGTTCACCTCCAGGGTGTCGCCGCCGCTCCAGCTGAAGTCGCGGCGCGTCTCCGGACCGGCGTCCACGTCCATGTGGCGCCACATGCCGAAATGATGGCTGCCGGCCTGCCAGCCCCAGGCTCCGCGGGCGATGGCCTCCGGCCCGCCGATGGCGCAGGCGACGGAGAGGCAGACCAGCGACACGAGGAAGCCGCCGATGGCGACGATAACGAGGGCGCGGATCATGCGGCGGCTCCTTGGGGGCCGGGCCCGAGCGCGGGCTTGAGCAGGCGGTAGTGCAGGCGCCCGTACCAGACGAGCGCATTGACCAGTCCGATGGTCACCAGGATGACCACGGCGCCGAGCGCCGTGGCGCCGGACATCAGCCCCAGCCCGCCGAGGATGGCTGCGGCGGGACCGCCGGGAAAGTCGGTGAAGGGCCCCGCGGCGAAGACTGCGCCGCCAGCGAAGAGGCCGGCGATGGCCGCCATGGCCAGGCCGAAGAGGGCCCCGCCGACGCCCATCAGCACCGGCAGCAGCACCAGGAGGTCGAGCGCGCCCAGCCCCAGCACGGCGAAGACGGCGGAGGCGGCGCCCGAGGCGCTGCGCTCCTCTTCCCAGCGCTTCAGCCCGATCTCGGCGCGAAGCTCGCGGGCGAGGCGGCCCGGATCGCCCAGGGCCTCGGCGACCTCCGCCTCGCTGCGGCCGGCGGCCTCGCCGTCGGTGAAGTGGGTCTCATAGTCCGCGACGATGTCGGCGATGGACTGTGGCGGCAGCCCGCGCAGGCCGTCGCGCAGCCGGGCGATGAACGCCTGACGGGTCATTGCGCCCCTCCAAGGATGTCCTGCATGGCCTGGGAAAAGGAGGCCCAGGCGGCCTTCTGGGAACCGAAGCTGGTCTTTCCGGCCTCGCTCAGCCGGTAGTATTTGCGCGGCGGACCGGCGGGTGATTCGACCAGATAGGTCTCCACCAGCCGGTCGTTCTGCAGCCGCCGCATCAAGGGGTAGATGGTGCCTTCGCCCATGCCGATGGCCGCGGCGAGGCGGCTGGCGATCTCGTAGGCGTAGCTGTCGTGCTGCGAGAGCAGCGCCAGCACGCAGAGCTCGAGCGCGCCCTTCTTCAGCTGGATGTCGATGGCCTCCGGCACGCGAAGCTCCTCCTCGGGAGCCAGTGAGTAGAGCAAGGTAGTGGGTGTCGCAAGGTAGCGATCATTAAAAGGTAGTAATCCAGAGGCCGGACTTCAGCCTGACGAACGGGAACTTCCTGATCTACTGAGCAGCGGGAAGGCGGAACGGCCTTCAGTCAGCTTCGCTGACAGCTCCCCCGCTCGCGGTGGAGCATCTCGGCCCAGATCCTCCACCGCAGGGCGGGGGGGTGGATCGGCGCGCCGGCGCCGAGACCGAGGGAGCGCGTGGCCGCGGGCCTAGGACTTGACCTTCACGTACTCGCCGGGCGCGTCGCCCAGGGCGGGCAGGGGACCCGCGGCGGGATCGCGGGCCGGGACCAGCGGTCCGGAGTGGGCCTTCAGCCATTCGATCCAGTTGGGCCACCAGGAACCGGGATGCTCCACGGCGCCCGCCTGCCATTCCTCGA
>JAQGIJ010000446.1 GCA_028291285.1 Phenylobacterium sp.
GGCTTCTTCGTCGTGGCGAGCAGCGCGACGGCTTCGGCCTCGGACTTCGCCTACACCCGGGACGGCAGCTTCACGACCGACAGCGCCGGCAATCTGGTCAACGACGCCGGCTACTATCTGCAGGGCTTCGCCACCGACTCTTCGGGCAAGGTGATCGTCGCCAACGCCAGTGACCTGTCCAACCTGCAGCCGATCAACCTGTCGAAGATCGGCGGCACGGCCAAGGCGACCACCCAGATCAATTTCACGGCCAACCTGCCGGCGAACGCGGCGCTCAACTCGGTCTTCACCACCAGCACGACCATGATCGACTCCCTGGGGGTCAGCCATACGCTCGGTCAGACCTGGACCAAGACCGCGGCCAACACCTGGTCGCTGGCGCTGGCCAATCCGGTGCTGACCTCCGATCCCACCACCACGACCGGCACGATCAGCCCCGCGACGGTGAGCGTCAGCTTCGGCACCAACGGCGTGCTGGCCTCGACCAATCCGACGCCCGTGACCATGGCGATCACCGGGCTCTCCACCGGCGCGGCGGACAGCAACATCGCCCTGAACCTCGGCACGGCGGGCAAGACCGACGGGATCACCCAGTTCGCTTCCACCTCGACCACCAGCCAGATCGGCAACCCGAACTACACCCAGGACGGCGCCATCTACGGCCAGCTCTCCGGCGTCACGATCAGCGAAGCCGGCCTGGTCACGGCCTCGTTCGACAACGGGGTGAAGCTGCCGGTCTATCAGATCCCGATCGCCACCTTCCCTAACCCGAGTGGCCTGACCGCCATATCTGGCACAGTCTATGGCGAGAACCAGGCCGCCGGGAACGTCGGGCTGGAGATGCCCACCAACGGGGGCGCCGGCAAGATCGAAGCCTCGGCGCTCGAGGGCTCCACGACCGACATCGCCGGCGAGTTCAACAAGATGATCGTCGCCCAGCAGGCCTATTCGGCGGCGTCCCAGGTGGTCACCACCGTCAAGAACATGTTCGACACCCTCACCCAGGCGGTGCGCTGAGCGTCATGGGCGAGGTCCACGAACTCCAGGTGCGCGCCACGCGCTGCCGCAGCTCCGGCTTCACGACGCCGGTCGTCGCCAGCGTCGCGGACGCGCGCGCGCTGGCGCAGCGCATCGCCGGCCAGCTCGCCGGCCTCTCCGGCAGCGAGGCGCTCCTGTGCCTGGCCTCGCTGCACGACATCCAGGCGGTGCTCGCCGAACGGCTGGCGCGGCTGCAGGCGGAGATTTCCGAGACCCGCCGCGAACTCGAACGGGTGCGCGCGGCCGGGCGCGCCTGCCGCAGCTACGGCGCGGCCCGGACGCCGGCGGACTAGCCCATGTCGCTCGCCGGCATCCTCAACACCGCTTCGGCCGCGATATCCAACAGCGACTTCAAGATCGCGGTGGTGAACGGCAACGTCGCCAACGCCGACGACACAAGCTACTCGCGCAAGACCGTCCAGAGCGCGGCCATCACCCCGGATCTGGCGCTCACCCAGAGCGACACCACCCGCGTCGCCGACGCCTATCTCACGCGCCTGGTGGCGAGCTCCGGTTCCGCCGCGGGGAGCGACCAGGCGATCTCGGCCGCGCTCTCGCAGTACGACGCGGCGCTGGGCTCGGTGAATGCCGGCGACGATCTGGCGAGCCGGCTGAGCGCCTTCCAAACGGCGCTCAGCAGCCTCTCGGCCAACGCCGTCGATCCCAGCTCCAAGGCGAACGTGGTCTCCGCGGCGAGCACGCTGGCCTCGTCGATCCGCAGCCTCTCGGGCTCCGTGCAGGACCTGCGCAGCCAGGCCAACAGCGACATCGCCACGACGGTTTCCGAGATCAACACGGCGACCGCCAAGATCGACGCGCTCAACCGCCAGATCGTCGCTGGAGGCGCCAGCGGCGCCGACGTCACCGACCTGCAGGACCAGCGCGACGCGGCCCTCCAGACTCTGAGCGGGGACATGGGGGTCTCCTATTACGTGACCCCGGACAACCGGATGCAGGTGTTCAGCGCGAGCGGCGACCTGCTCGTCGGCGACCAGGCGAACGCGCTGTCCTACAGCGCGTCCAGCACGCTTTCGGCCAGCGCCACCTATCCGGGCGCGATCGGCGGGATCATGCTCGGGGGCAAGGACGTGACGGCCTCGATCACCAGCGGCAAGCTGGGCGGCTTGATCACCCTGCGCGACCAGACCTTCGTGCAGGAGCAGGCCAAGCTCGACGCCTTCGCCTCGACCCTGATCGGCGCCGCCAACGCCGCCAGCAACGCCGGCAGCGCCTATCCGGCGCCGTCCAGCCTGACAGGCTCCACGACCGTCAGCGCCGGCCTGCCCTTCTCGGGGACGGGGACGCTGCGGGTTGCGCTCACCGACCCTACCGGGGCGGTGGTGAGCACGCAGGACATCGACCTCTCCACCTGCGCGACCGTGGGCGATCTGGTCAACGCGCTGAACGGGGTCCCCGGCCTCTCAGCGCAGATCGACAGCCAGGGGCGAATGACCCTGAGCGCGACCAACGCCGGCCAGGGCGTCGCGCTCGCAGACCTTGGCGCCGCCGTCGCGCCGTCGGGTGTCGGCGTCTCGGCCTACTTCGGGCTGAACAACCTGTTTTCCGGCGCCGACGCCACCGACATCGCGGTCAGCTCGGCGATCGCCGCCACGCCCGGGAACCTGCCGACGGGGGCGCTCAACGCCGCGGCCGGCCTCGCCGTCGGCGACATCGCCGTGGCTTCGGCGGACACCTCCGTCGCCGACAAGCTGAGCTCGGCCTTGTCGAGCCCGCAGGGCTTCGCCGCGGCCGGCGGATTCGCGGCCCAGTCCGTCAGTCCGCAGACCTATGCAGCGGCCATCGTCTCCAGCGCCGCGACCCTGGTCTCCGACGCCAGCGCGCGCGCCGACAGCTCGCAGGCCACCTTCAGCGCCGCCCAGTCGCAGCTGCAGAACCTGACCAACGTCAACACCGATGAGGAGCTCGCCCAGCTCACCAGCCTGCAGCAGCAGTATCAGGCCAATGCGCAGATGATCACCGCCGAGCGCGCCCTGTTCCAGGCGCTCATGACGATGATGGCCTGAGACGCCCGATGATCAGCCGCATCGCCACCTTCGCCAACGCCAGCGCGCTCCTTGCGGCCAGCCTCAAGGTGCAGGCCAAGCTCGCCGACCAGCAGGCCCAGGAGGCCTCCAGCCTGAAATCCACCCGCTTCAGCGGCCTCAAGGGCGATGCGGCCAAGGTGCTCGATCTCGCCGGCCAGAGCGCACGGCTCTCGGCCGAGAGCGCCGCCGCCACCAGCGCCGCGGCCGTGGTGCAGATGGCCTATTCCAGCGTCAGCAGCATCACCGACCTCGCCACCACGGTGAAGTCGCGGCTCTCGGCGGCGCTGAGCGGCTCCACCGGGGCCGGCGGCGCGAGCACCGGCGTCACCGCCCAGGACGCCCAGTCCTGGCTGCAGACGCTGCAGGCGGCGCTCAACACCGAGGTCGGCGGCCAGTACGTCTTCGCCGGCCAGGCCGCCGACCGCGCACCGGTCGACTTCACCAGCGCGGGCTACGCCCCTGCCGCCGCGCCGACCGTGGCCGACACCGGCTACTATCGCGGGACGGCGAGCCCACGGGTCCTGCAGACCACCGGCGGGACGGCGATCCAGATCTCCGTGGCCGCCAATGCGCCGGCCTTCGAGACGCTGGCGCGGGCGCTGTCGGTGATCGCCGCCAACCCTGGCGACCCGGCGACCCTGACCACCGCCTATGGCCAGGTCAGCTCGGCCCTCGACCAACTCGGCGCCACGCAGTCCACGCTGTCCGGCCAGGCTTCGGCGCTCGACGCGCTCTCCAGCGTGAACACGGTCAAGACCACCACGCTCGACAACCTGGCGCAGAACCTGACGGGCGCGGACCTGGCGAGCGCCGCGGTGCTGGTCACCCAGTACGACACGCAGCTGCAGGCGCTCTACAGCACCATCGGCAAGCTCGCCTCCGACAGCCTGCTCAAATACCTCTAGCGCCTGGCGGCTCGGCGCCTAATGCGCCGTGCCGGCCTCACCGAGCGCCACCTTCAGCACCGCGGCCACGTCGCCGGCGAGCAGCGCCGCCGCGGCGCGGATCATGTGCGGATCGATCACCGCGACCTCGCAGCCGGCGATCCGGCCGGCGAGATCCGGCGTGCTGGCGCAGATCAGGAGGTCCTGTATCAGCCGGTTCAGCAGGAAGCCGCCCTCTGTCTCGCGGGTCTGAGCCATCAGGCCCAGGACCAGCGAGAGGGTGGCCGCCGACTGCTCGGCCAGGCGCCGCGCAACGCGCACTTCCGCGATCAGCAGCTGGGCGTTGCGCTCCACGACCTGAACCTGGCTCGCAAGCTCGGCGTCGACATCGGATGGCTGGGAACGGGGCACGGATCGGCTCTCCACGAGGGACTGCCGATGAAACGGGGCCGAGGCGGCGATTGGGGCGTGAAAACGCCGCCGACCGGCTCACGCGCCTCGCGCCGCCTCCGCCAGCAGGGCGGCCGCCGCGCGGGTGAGGCCCGGGTCGATCGTGGCTGCGGCGCAGCCTGCCGACGCCGCCAGCTCCGGCACGTCGGCGCACAGCCGCAGCTGTCCCGCCAGGCGGCGCATCAGCTGCGGCCCGTCATCCCCCGCATCCTCGATCAGCAGCTGCAGCAGCAGCAGCGCCTCCGGCCGGCGGCGCGCCAGCGCACGGCGCGCGTCCTCGATCGGAGAGCTGGGCGGGGGCCCAAGGCTCGGGAGGGGAGATGTGGGATGCCTGGTTCTCATGGCCGCCGTTCGTTTCCTTGAACAACGGTTAAACGGCCGGCGGCGGTGCATGGGGCGCGGCGGCGGCGATCCTTCTCATCAATCTGACCTCGCTCGCCCAAGGACCTGCGCTTCCACCGCGGTCGATCGCGCCGCCGTCAGTTGGGTGTCGGCAGGTAGTAGCGGAAGCTGGTGAACACCATGTCCTCGGCGGTCTTCGGCGCGTAGCCGCCCAGTCCGGAAAAGCCGGTCAGTTTCGTGTGCGAGTACTGAACCCCCACCCGGATCTGGCCGAAGGATCCCGTAAACGCCTTCTGCCAGGCGCCGACGGTGATCTGCTGCACTTTCCGGAGATTGGGGACGCAGACGCCGCCTTCGGTCGTGCAGGTCGCTGCGGTGAACGTCGCCGCCGGGTTGCCAAATCCATAATGACCGGTCGGATCATTGAAATACCTGGACTTTTCGCGCTCCTCGCCGCCCAGCACATAGAGGTCCAACGCAGGCGTTACATGCCAGGTCCCTCCGACGAGGAACATGATCTCGTGGATCGGCGCCACGGTCCCATCGGGCCTGAGGGTCACGTCCGGAAGCTGCGAGGTCCCATAGCGGCCAATTCCCCGGCCCGAAAGTACGGAGGCCTGCAGGTCGAGGTGACCGGGGATGGCGGTGAACAGCGCGCTGCCGCCGACACCGCCGCCGTGAGCATGGGCATTGAAGTTGCCAGGGGGTAGGCCGAGCGCGTTCACGGGCGCGACGCTGACGCGCACGTCGTAGCTCCGCCAGAGCCCGAACGCCTCCAGGTGCAGCGGGCGTTTGCCCCCGATCGACGGCTCGAAGGCGACCTTGCCCACGACGTCTGGGATGTGGTTCAGCGACAGGCTGTTGTTGGTGTCGAAACCGGCGATCCCCGGCGTGACGGACAGAACGGTGACGCCGCTGGCCGTGCTGCTGATGCCGGTGGCCACGCCGGCGAAGCTCGTCTGGGGGTTCTCGGCCGAGACCGCCACCCAGACCGCGCTGTTCCAATCCTTGGTCAGCCGGATCTGCGGCTGACGGGCCCAGGCGAAGCCCGGGATGTACTGGCCGTCGATCGACGGCGGAGGGAGTTCGTTGCGCGGGGTGATGCCCTTGGTGTTCAGGGTGACGAGCGACCAGTTCTGTCCGACCAGCAGGTGCAGGCCAGCCCCATCCCAGTCGAGGGTCCCGTACAGGTGCCGGATGCGCGGATTGAACGAATTGCTCTCGAGCGAATTGGCGGTCTGGGCGGCGGCCTGGAAATCGAACTCGCCGTAGAAGGCCGCATGGGTCTGGCTGTTGACGTCACCCTGGACCAGCAGCGACAGCCGGGTCTGGCGCGCCGTGAAGCGAAGTTCGTTGGTGTGCGCCAAGGGGGAGTTGGGGAACGGGATCCGGCTGAAGCTGGACGAGATGTCCGAGGCCTCGTTCTTCGAGCGGTAGATGGCTTCGGCCGCCAGGAACCCGCCCGGCGTGATCCGGATGCCTTGGAAGGGCAACCCATGCGCATTCTCGGCCTGGACCGCCGTGCTCACATCGCCCGGGATCGTCTTGATCTGGGCATCCAGTTCGGCGCGCGCGGCCTGCGCGTCGGCGCGTGAGGCTGCAGCGTCCGCCTTGGCGGCCTGGAGTTGCGCTTCCATCGCCTGCCGGGCCGCGGCCTCCTGCGTCAACCGTGCGTCGAGCGCGTTGACCGTTTGGCTGAGGCCCTCGACCTTTCGTTCGAGCGCCGACGGCGGAGGCGGCGCATGGCGCCTGTGCGCCCGGGCCTCGGCGGCACCCGGGCCGCAGGCCAGCACCATGCCGATGGCTGCGGCGCCCAACGGCGCGGATCTGCTTGCCATCTCCCATCCTCCCGTCAGGGTCGGGTCGCGGCGCGGAATCCAAACAGGTTCTGTCTTTGCGTCGGTTGTTCCGCCTCGGCGGTGACGGCGCGATAACGTCAAGCCTGGAAGGGGCCGCGGCGGCGGTCTTGGCGATTTCCAGCGCCGTTTGGCCGCGCTTATTGCCTCGCCATCGGGCGCACCCCTGGTCGGCGGTGGCGACCGATGGAACAACTTGCGGTTCCTGGCCCTTTCGGGAGTCGGAGCGCACCGCAAACGAGCACCGCAACGCGTATCGTGCGGAGACCCGCCGATGACCGACGAGAGCGCTCCCCATGAACGCCCGATCAGCGCGGCGTGTCAGCGTTCCGGCCCCCGAGATCGTCGCCAGATCAACATCACCGAGGAGGTCGGCGAAATCCTCGATGACGTCCGCCGCGCGGTGGGACAGGACCTGGCGGGCGCGCGCGCCGCGGCGCTGCGGCTGCTGAGCGTCCTCGCGGCCGGGGGCGAGCCGGAGCCTGCGAATGCGCGTCGCGGCCTGGCGCCCTGGCAGAAGCGCAAGATCGATCGATACCTGAGCGAGCACCTGAACCGGCCGCTCCGCGTCGAGGAACTTGCCGACCAGGTCTCACTGAGCGTCGGTCACTTCTGCCGCGCCTTCAAGGAAAGCTTCACCGAGACACCGCATTCGCACATCATGCGTCTGCGGCTGGAAATGGCTCAGAGGCTGATGCTGACGACGGACGACCCGCTCAGCCACATCGCGCTCGACTGCGGCCTGTCTGACCAGGCGCACCTCTCGAAGCTCTTCCGTCGGCGTCTCGGCGAGACGCCCAGTTCATGGCGCCGGCTCAACTTCGGTGAAAACCTTCGGCCTGACGCGCGGTCGTAAAGCGGCTCGGCCGTGGCGCCCGCCCGTGAGGCGGCGCGAGGATTCCTGGAAAATTTGTGAGCCGCGGGTGAGGTGAATCGCCGTCGCCCGGGTGTCGCATGACTGATCGGCGTCATTGCCGCCGCGGGCCTGGGAGACTTACGCCCAGTCGGCGCGGCTCAGGCGCCTGACGCCATCAGCCAGGAAGGCACGATCATGAAGGCTCTCGTCTATCAGGGACCGGGAAAGAAGGCGCTGGAGGATCGCCCCAGGCCGGAGATCGCCGCAGCGACGGACGCCATCGTCAGGGTCGTGAAGACGACCATCTGCGGCACGGATCTGCACATTCTGAAAGGCGACGTTCCCAGCTGCGAGCCCGGCCGCATCCTCGGCCATGAGGGCGTCGGCGTCGTCGACGCGGTGGGGCCCGGCGTCACGACGTTCCGTCCAGGCGACCGGGTGATCGTGTCCTGCATCTCGGCTTGCGGCCGCTGCGAATATTGCCGCAAGGGCATGTATTCGCATTGCACGACCGGCGGCTGGATCCTCGGCAACACGATCGACGGCGCCCAGGCCGAATATGTGCGGATCCCCTACGCCGACACCAGCCTGTACCACATCCCCGAAGGCGCGGACGAGGAGGCGCTGGTCATGCTCAGCGACATCCTGCCGACCGGCTTCGAATGCGGGGTCCTCAACGGCAAGGTGCAACCCGGCTCGACCGTGGCCATCGTCGGCGCCGGACCGGTCGGCCTGGCCGCGCTGCTGACCGCGCAATTCTACTCGCCCGCCGAACTGATCATGGTCGACTTCGACGACAGCCGCCTGCAAACCGCGGCGCGGTTCGGCGCGACCCGGGTCATCAACAACAGCGACGGTCAGGCGGCCGACAAGATCCTGAAGATGACCGACGGCCACGGCGTCGACACGGCCATCGAGGCGGTGGGCGTGGTGGGAAGCTTCCTCACCTGCCAGGAGATCGTGGCGCCCGGCGGCGTCATCGCCAACATCGGCGTCCACGGGGAGCCGGCTGACCTGCACCTCGAGAAGCTGTGGGACCGGAACATCGCGATCACCACCAGGCTCGTCGACACCGTGTCCACCCCGATGCTGCTCAAGACCGTGCAGGCGCGGAAGATCGATCCCAAGCAGCTGATCACGCACCGCTTCAAGCTCGACCAGGTGATGGACGCCTATGAGACCTTCGGCCAAGCGGCGAAGAACAGCGCGCTCAAGGTGATCATCGAAGCCTGAGCGGCATCCACAGCAGACCTCGATCCTGCCGCCCGTTCAGCTCCAGTCGACGACGAGATTTTCCACGCCGAATACAAAGCCGCCGAACGTCACCGGCGCCGTGCCGGCCTTGATTCCGAAGGGCGGAACGCGATCGAACCACTCCGTGAGCGCGATGATCAACTCGCGCCGCGCGAGGTGGGAGCCGACGCAACGGTGCGGCCCGTAGGAAAACGCGACGTGGCGGTTGTCCTCTCGGGTGAAGTCGATCTCGTCGGGGCTGGTGAATTCGTCTGGATCGCGACTCGACACCATGGACGGGCAAGCCACGAGGTCGCCCCTCTTGATGGGCGCTCCGTTGAGAAGGACGTCCCTCGTTGCGGTGCGGATCGGCGTGATCGTCGCGAAGGCGCGCAGCATTTCTTCGATCGCGCTCTGCATCCGCTCGGGATGCTCACGCAGCTCTTGCTGGCGATCCGGATTGCGGGCGAGATAGTAGAGATCGAGCCCGATCGCGGCGGCGACGGTGTCGAGACCGCCGATGAACAGCAGCACCGAAATGGCGCGCACTTCCTGTTCGGTGAGCTTGCGCCCCTCGAAATCGACCGTGACGAGAAACGTCATGAAGTCGTCGGTGGGTTCGGCGCGGCGTTGCGCGGCCAGGTCATCGAGGAATCCAAGCACTCTGCGGGCGGCGCGGGTGCGATCTTCCGGCGTCTTGTGCAGAAGATCGTTGGCCCAGCCGACGAACTCCGTCAGGCGATCGTCGGCAATGCCCATGAGGCTGAGGAAAACGCTGACCGCGAGCGGAAAGGCGAACTCGCTCATCACCTCGCAACTAGTTCCGCGCGCTTTCAGCCCCTCGATCAGCGTGATCGCCTTCTGCCTCACGAAGGGCTCCATCGCCCCGATCCGCTTTGGCGAGAACAGCGGGTTGATCAGCGCGCGATACTTGCCGTGTTCCGGCGGATCGAGCTCGAGCGGGATGACCGGCCAATCCTCGCCGATCGCTGCCGAGAAGATGCGGCGGAAGCTTGAGAAGGTGGCGCTGTCCTGCAGGACGCGTCGCTGATCTTCCGCCTTGGTGACCACCCAGGCGCCATCTCCGTCGCGGGTGGATTGCGGCGCGTAGAAGATCGCCGGCCCCCCTTGGTGGAGCCTCGAGACCGCGGCGTGCGGATCGCCGAACGGCGTCGGCAGCATTTCGGGAGATTTGTACAGGTTGAACGTGCCGACCATTTCCGGCGGCACATGGTCCGGCACGTGGGATGCTCCAGCCGTCATGGCGTCCTCGCTGCGCGTTCGCCCTCCGAGCATACGACTTTACGATGGAATTGGAGCGGGCGATGGGATTCGAACCCACGACACCTAGCTTGGGAAGCTAGTGCTCTACCCCTGAGCTACGCCCGCGTGCGGCCCGCCTCGGGCGGCCGGCGCGGACCATAGCGGGGCGCGGCGGCGCGGCCAAGGGGGCGCGAGCGGCCCTACTGCACGCGGGTGACGCTGAAGCCGCGGGCGGCCATCTGGGCGGGCAGGCCGTCGTCGCCGACCATGTGCAGGGCGCCCACATTGACCAGCTCGACGCCGGAGCCCTGCGCCATCTCCTTCGTGAGCGCGTCGGCCCAGGCCAGGTTGCGGCGCTTCAGCAGGGCGTCGTAGAGGGCCGGGTTCTCCGCCTTCAGGTCGCCCACCAGGGCCGGGCCCAGGCGCGCCAGGTCGCCGTTCAGCCAGGCGGCTTGCAGGCTTTCGGGACTGGGCTTCAGGGCCGGGTGCGACTTGGGCGGGCTTCGCTCGCGGATCACATCGGTGAGGTAGCGCAGTTCGGCCGGCCCGGAGAGGCCGGCGAAGACGCGGGCCTGGTCCTCCAGGGTCTCGAAGGTGCGCACCGTCTTGGCCTGGTCGCGGGCCGCGCGGGTCATGGTGAGGTCCGCGCCGGCCTCGACGCTGGCGCCCTGGCTGAGCAACGGCTGCATGGAGAGCATCAGCGCCGCCGCCCAGGGCCGCAGGTGATCGATGCGCCCGATGTCCACCTGCCGCTGCAGTTGGGCGAGCGCGTCCGGCGCCAGCTTTTGGCTCAGCGGATGCTGCGGATCGACGCCGTAGCGCTGCAGGATGCCGTTGACGGTGGTGGCGTCGGCGCCGTCGAGCGCGGCCTCGAACCAGACCGCGCCTGCCCGGGCGTAAGCGGCGTCATAGGCGGGCGTGCGCCAGCGGACCGTGGGCGACAGCGCGTGCAAGGTGCCGAAGAGGTAGATCTGGGTGTGGTCGTTCTTCACCAGCCAGAGCGCCGGGGCGGCCCCCACCGTCCCGGCGGCGCCCAGCCAGCCCACGAGCAACGCCGCCAACGCCAGTGCGGCTCTGCGAAACCGGTCCAAGCGCGCCTCCGACCGGCGAGCTCCGGCGTCTCTCCTTAAAGCGGCGCCGCTACTCGCCCCAAACCTTGAAGTGCTTCGATAACTTCAGTCCCTGGCGCTGATAATGCGACCCGAGGTCGCCATAAAGCCGCGTGGGCCGCTCGGTCAATCGCTCGTAGACCAGCCGGGCCACCGTCTGGCCGTCCTCCAGGATGAACGCGGTCTCGTGGCTGCGCACCTCCAGCACGCCGCGCGAGCCCTTGCCGTGGGCCTCGTCGGTGCCGAAGCCCGGGTCGAAGAAGCCGGCGTAGTGGACGCGGAACTCGCCCACCGAGGGATCGATGGGCGTCATCTCGGCGGCCTCCAGCACCGGGATCTCCACGGCCTCCTTCGACGCCAGGATGTAGAATTCGCCGGGGTCGAGCAGCAGCTGGCCATTCTGCGGGATCAGCGGCTCCCAGTACTGCTGGGGATCGTGGCCGTCCTCGTGGTCCAGGTCGACGACGGGGGCGTGGCGCCGCGCGCGGAAGCCGGCGATGCCGTTGGAAAGGTCGACGCCGACGTTCTCGGTGCGAAGCCGCGTCGGCTTGCCCCGCTTCAGGCGCAGCTGGTTGAGCCGGGTGCCGATGCGCACCAGCACGGAGAAGGTCTGCGGCGCGATCTCGATATAGGTGGGCCCATGGTAGCCCTGGGCCACGTCGTCGAAGGCCGGGCCCGCATCGGAGAGCAGGCGCACGAAGACGTCCACCCGGCCGGTCGAGCTCTTTGGGTTGGCCCGGGCGGAGACGCCCGGCGGCAGCGCCAGCCGCTCCTGCAGCTCGGCGATGTAGACGCAGCCGCGCTCCAGCACCGCGCCGCGGGTCAGGTCGAGCTCGTGCATGGCCACCTGGCCGATCCGCTCGGCGACGGTGCGCCCCAGGCCCGGCAGGAAGGAGGCGCGCACGCGCCAGCACCGGGCGCCCAACCGCAGGTCGAGGCTCGCCGGCTGCACCTGATCGGCGTCGAACGGGCTCTCCGACGTGATCGCCCGCTTCGCGATCAAGGCGTCGATGGACTGGCAGGGCAGGATGCCGGACGGCTCGGTCATGGGCGGCGCAGCCTTAAGGGAGACGCCGAGTCTTGCAACAGGAGATGCTCCGCGTTGAGCGGCAGGATCCTGGGTGCTCTTGACCTCCCGGCCCCGCTGCCGTTCAAGCGGCGCTCGCCTGGAACCTTGCAGCCGCAGGAAATCGCCATGACCGAAGATCCGAACCACTGGGATGTCGAGACGCGCCTGGTGCGCGGCGGCATGGCGCGGACCCCCTACGGCGAGATGTCCGAGGCGTTGTTCCTCAACCAGAGCTTCGCCTACGAGAGCGCGGCGGCGGCCGACCGCCGGTTCTCCGGCGACGAGCCGGGCTTCATCTACCAGCGCTTCGGCAATCCCACGACGCAGATCTTCGAGGACCGGCTGGCCCTGCTCGAAGGCGCGGAGGCCTGCCGGGCCACCGCCTCGGGGATGGCGGCGGTGAACGCGGCGCTGATGGGCCTGCTGCGCGCCGGCGACCACCTGGTGGCGGGCCGCGCCCTGTTCGGCTCCTGCCGCTGGATCATCTCCGAGCTCCTGCCGCGGTGCGGCGTGGAGACCACCTATGTGGACGGCCCGGACCCTGCCGCCTGGCGCGAGGCGGTGCGGCCCAACACCAAGGCCTTCCTGGTGGAGAGCCCGGCCAATCCGCTGCTGGAGGTCACCCCGATCGGTGCGGTGGCGGAGATCGCGCACGCGGCCGGCGCCAAGCTGGTGGTCGACAACGTCTTCGCCACGCCGATCTACCAGAAGCCGCTGGCGCTCGGCGCCGACGTCGTCGTCTATTCCGCCACCAAGCACATCGACGGCCAGGGCCGGGTGCTGGGCGGCGCGATCCTGGGCGCCAGCGAGCTGATCGAGCAGACCTACAAGGACCTGCTGCGGCACACCGGCCCGGCGCTCTCGCCGTTCAACGCCTGGGTGCTGCTCAAGGGACTCGAGACCCTCGAGCTGCGCGTGGGCCGCCAGACCGAGAACGCCGGCCGGATCGCCGACCTGATCGCGGCGCATTCGAAGGTGCGGCAGACCATCTACTGCGGCCGGCCCGACCACCCGCAGGCGAACATCATCGCCAACCAGATGACCGGCGGCGGCAACGTCATCGCCTTCGATGTCGGCAGCCGCGAGGCCGCCTGGCGCTTCCTCGACGCGCTGGAGATCGTCGACATCTCCAACAATCTGGGCGACGCCAAGTCGATGGCGACGCACCCGTCGACCACCACCCACCGCTCGATGCCGGAGGAGGAACGCCTGGCGATCGGCCTGACCCAGGGCTGGGTGCGGATGAGCGTCGGGCTGGAGGGCGTCCGCGACCTCTCCCGCGACGTCGGCCGCGCGCTGGACGCGGCTTGAACGGCTAGGCCGCTCTTCGGCCCCACGCTTCGCGGGGCTCGAGGTACATCGGCATGCCGCCGCGGGGCCTGAGCGTCACGGCGGCGGTGGGCACGACCTCGTGGTCGGGGTCGAGCCGGAAGCGCCAGCCCGCCAGCCACTCGGCCAGGATCAGCAGCGCCTCGTTCACGGCGAAGGCCGCGCCGATGCAGATCCTGGGCCCCGCGCCGAACGGGATGTATTGGAAGCGGTGCTGCCGGGCCTTGGCCTCGGCAGAGAAGTTCTCCGGATCGAACAGGTCCGGCTCGTCCCACAGCGTCTCGTGCCGGTGCAGCAGCCAGGGCCAGATCGTCACCATGTCGCCCGCCCGCA
>JAQGIJ010000463.1 GCA_028291285.1 Phenylobacterium sp.
CGCGTGCCCGGCGTCAGCCCGATGTAGTCCAGGGATCGCCGCCAGGCGGCTTCCGCGGCCGGGTTGGGCGCGTCCCGGGGGTCGGGCACCACGCCGGTGATCTCCGTCACCTCGTCCGGCGACGTGCCCCAGGTCACCAGCGGCGAGAGCTTCTCCACGTCGATGGTGACCGACTTGTCGAACCGGGCGTCCGGATCGGACTTGAGGGTGCGCCAGTAGGCGACCGCCTCGTCCCAGGCCGTCCCTGTCGGCGCCATCGGCCGGTCCTTCAGCCAGGCGAAGGTGGTCTCGTCGGGCGCGACCAGGCCGCTGCGCGCGCCCATCTCCACGGCCATGTTGCAGAGCGTCATGCGCCCTTCCATGGAGAGCGCGGCGATGGCCTCGCCGGTGAACTCGATGGCGTGGCCGACCCCGCCGCCCGCGCCGATCGCGCGCAGGACGGCGAGCGCCAGGTCCTTGCCGACGATGGCCGGATGCGGTCTGCCGCGCAGCTCGACCCGCATCGGCCGCGACGGCCGCTGGACCAGCGTCTGGGTCGCCAGGATGTGCGCCAGCTCGGAGGAGCCGACGCCGAACGCCAGAGCGCCCAGCGCGCCGTGGGTGGAGGTGTGGCTGTCGGCGCAGGCGATCACCAGGCCGGGCAGGGTGAACCCCTGCTCGGGTCCGACGACGTGGACGATGCCATGGCGCGGGTCATCGAGGCCCAGGTAGGCGATCCCCCAATCGACGGCGTCGCGGCGCAGCTGTTCCACCATCCTCTGGCCGCGCCCGGACATGTTCGCCCGGTCCCGGGTCGGCACGGAGTGGTCGGGGATAGCGAGCGTCGAGGACGGCCGGCGCACCGTGCGTCCGCCCTCCCGCAGCATATCGAACGCCGGAGAGCTGGTGCCGTCGTAGATCAGCTGCCGGTCGGTCGCCAGCAGGCAGACGTCGTCGCCCAGCCGCTCCACCACATGCGCGTTCCAGATCTTCTCGTAGAGGGTCTCAGCTCGGCCGCTCACCGCGTTCATCTCGGACCGTCGCAGTTGTTCACGCCAGGTTGTACGTATATCATGACAACCAGTCCTGTCATCCTTCACTGACCTCGGAGAAGCGGATCATGGCCAGCGCGTACGACCTCGTCATCCGCAACGGGACCGTCGTCGACGGCTCGGGCGGCGATCCCTACGCCGCCGACGTGGCCGTGAGCGGCGGGCGCATCGCCGCGGTCGGACCGGGGTTGGGGCGCGGGCGCGAGGAGATCGACGCCAGCGGCCTGCTGGTCACGCCCGGCTTTGTCGACATCCACACCCATTACGATGGTCAGGTCACCTGGGAGCGCAGTCTTTCGCCCTCCTCCGACCACGGGGTCACAACCGTGGTCACCGGCAACTGCGGCGTGGGCTTCGCGCCCTGCCATCCGGAAGACCGCGACGAGCTGGTGGCGCTGATGGCAGGCGTCGAGGACATCCCCGAGGTGGTCATGGCCGACGGCCTGCCGTGGAACTGGGAGAGCTTCGGCGACTACCTGGACTCGGTCGACAGCCAGCCGCACGACGCGGACATCGCCGCCCTGATCCCGCACTCCGCCCTGCGCGTCTACGTGATGCGCCAGCGGGCGGTGGACCGCGAGCCGGCCACGGCCGAGGACCGGGCCCGGATGGCCGAGCTGACCCGCGAAGCGATGGCGGCGGGCGCGCTCGGCTTCGCCACCTCGCGGGCCATCCAGCAGAAGAGCGTGCGCGGCCAGCCGATCCCGACGGTGGGCGCCGCGGAAGACGAGCTGCGCGCCATCCTCGGCGCCATGAGCGAGACCGGCCGGGGCGTCTTCCAGGCGCTGTCGGACTTCGAGCAGTTCAAGAGCGTCGACGCCGAATTCGGCATGTTCCGCCGCCTGGTGGCCGAGACCGGCCGGCCGATGTCCTTCACGCTCAACCAGAAGCACAACGACCCCGACGGCTGGCGTCGCCTGCTGGAGCTGACGGAGCAGGCCAACGCCGACGGACTGCGGATCAAGGGCCAAGTGCTCGGCCGGCCCACCGGCGTCCTCCTGGGCCATGAGCTGACGCTCAATCCGTTCGGTCCCTGCCCCACCTATCACGCCCTCTCCGCCCTGCCCTTCGAGCAGCGGGTCGCCGAGCTGCGGAAGGACGAGGTGCGCGCCAAGATCCTGCAGGAGGTCGAGGAGACCGGCCACTCCGGACGCGCCCGCGCCGTGCGCGACTGGACCCGCATGTTCGAGCTCGGCGCTTCGCCCGACTACGAGCCGCCGCCGGAGGAGAGCATCGCCGCCAAGGCCAAGGCGCAAGGCGTCGCGCCCGCGGCCCTGGTCTACGACATCATGCTGAAGGACGGCGGTCGGCGGCTGCTGCTGCAGGCGGCGCAGAACTACGCTGGCTACTCGCTCGAGCCGTCGCTGGAGATGATGCGCCACAAGGACACCGTCCTGGGCCTGGGCGACGGCGGCGCCCACTGCGGCGTGATCTGCGACGCCAGCTATCCGACCACCATGCTCGCCTATTGGAGCCGCGACCGCCAGCGCGGCGAGCGGCTGCCCATGCCGCTGGTGGTCAAGAAGCTCACCGCCGACACCGCCGCCGCGGTCGGCCTCGACGATCGTGGCCGCATCGCCGTCGGCTACAAGGCCGACCTCAACCTCATCGACTACGACGGGCTCGGCCTGCGGGCGCCCGAGGTGGTCTACGACCTGCCCGCCGGCGGCCGTCGTGTGGTCCAGCGGGCGGACGGCTATGTGGCGACCCTGCTGAACGGCCAGGTGACCTACCGCGACGGCGTCGCCACCGGCGCCCTGCCGGGCCGCGTCGTGCGCGGGCCGCAGGCGGCCCCGGCGCGCGTGAACTAGCCATGCGTCAGGCGTCAGCGAGCCCGGTGCTTTCGGCGAGGTCTCCGTCCCGCGACCTCGGCGCGTCGCTGCACCACCAGGTGTCGGCGGTGCTCCGCAGCGGCATCGTCTCCGGCCGCTACGCCGAAGGCGACTACCTCCCCGGTGAGGAGACACTGACGGCCATGTTCGGCGTCTCGCGCGCCACCATCCGCCGCGCTCTCCTGTCCCTGGAGCAGGAGGGGCTGATCGAGCGGCGCCAGGGCCGCGGCACGCGGGTCATCTCCCACGGGCGCCGCGAACCCGCCGTGGCCTCGCTGTCGAGCCACCTCGAGGTCCTCGATCCGCACGACCGAAGCTCGTCCGTCGCGATGCGCAGCTTCGAATTGGTGACGCCGCCTGAGGCGCCGCGCCAGGCGCTGGGCTTGAAGCCCGGCGACCCCGCCTGGCGGCTCGTGCGCATCCGCATGCGCGAGGACCGCCCGCTCTGGATGATGGTCAACTACTTCCCCCCGACGATCGGAGAGAAGCTGCAGGCGGTCCGCTTCGAGCGGATCACCCTCTTCAACGCCCTTCGGCGCGCGGGCCATCCCTGCGACCGGGCGGAGGAGACCATCGGCGCCACCCTGGCCGACCCCGAAGTGGCCGCGGAGATCGCCGTGCAGGTCGGGGCGCCGCTGCTGGAGCTCTCACGGGTCATGCTCGATGTCGACGAGCGGCCAATCGGCTACCAGCTCACCCTGGTGCCGCCGGAGCGCCGCAAGCTGCGCCTGATCATCCAGGCCGGCGAGGATGGACTGCCGGAAGCCGGCGTGCTCGTCCCGCTGAAGCCGCCGGCTTAGCAGCCACGCCGCCGGTTCCGCCCAGAACGTCTCGCCTGTCCTGCGAACCCGCCCTAAGCTCAGTTCATGCAACACATCAGCCTCGGCCGCACTGGCCTGCCCGTCTCCCGCCTCTGCCTCGGCACCATGACCTTCGGCGTCCAATGCGACGAGGCTCAGAGCCACGCCATACTCGACGCCGCGGCCGAGGGTGGCATCGACTTCCTCGACACCGCCGACGTCTATCCGCTGGGCGGCGACGGCAAGACGGTGGGCGTGACCGAGGAGATCATCGGCCGCTGGATCAAGGGCAAGCGCCAGAACTACATCGTCGCTACCAAGTGCGTCGGCCGGATGGGTCCCAAGCGCTGGGACCAGGGGATGAGCCGCAAGCACATCCTGGACGCCGTCGACGCGTCCCTGAAGCGGCTGGGGACCGACTACGTCGACCTCTACCAGCTGCACGGCTACGACGCCGCGACGCCCATCGACGAGGCGCTGGAGGCGCTCGACACGGTCGTCCGCTCGGGCAAGGCGCGCTACGTCGGCGTCTCCAACTGGCCGGCCTACAAGCTCGCCCGCGCGCTCGGCCGCAGCGAGGCGAAGAACCTCGTCAAGCTGGTCTCGCACCAGCCGCGCTACAACCTGCTGTTCCGCACCTTCGAGCGGGACCTCCTGCCGCTCTGCCAGGAGGAAGGGATCGCGGTGATCCCCTACAACCCGCTGGCCGGCGGCCTGCTCACCGGCAAGCACAAGCCCAGCGCCCCGCCCGAGGAAGGCACCCGCTTCACCGTCGGCAACTCCGGGGCGCTGTACCAGCAGCGCTACTGGCACGAGAAGGAGTTCGAGACGATCGAAGCCTTCCGCAAGCTCGCCGAAGAGGCGGGGATGAGCATGACGACGCTGGCCGTCGGCTGGGTCCTGGCCAACCCGGCGATCACCGCCCCGATTATCGGCGCCAGCCGGCCCGAGCAGCTGAAGGACAACCTGGCCGCCGCGGAGACGCCGCTCAGCCCCGAGCTCAAGGCCAAGATCGACGAGCTCAGCCACGCCTGGCGCGCCGTCGACGCCGAACGCTAGAAGCTGAGGGGACCTGCCGCCATGAACGCCAACGTCACCATCCGCCGGGAGGGCGCCGTCGCGGAGATCGTCTTCGCCAATCCTTCGAACAACCATGCGAACGTCGGCCTGCTGCGCGGCATCGCCGAGGCGCTGGAGGCGCTGGACCGCGAGACCGCGATCCGCGCGGTCGTTCTGGCCTCCGACGGCAAGCCCTTCTGCGCCGGCGCGGACCTCGTGCAGACCGAGGGCGGCGGGGTCGGCGGCTCGGGCGCCGATCCGATCCGCGAGTTCTACGACCAGGCGCTGCGCCTGTTCGCGACGCAGAAGCCGATCGTCGCGGCGATCCAGGGGGCGGCGGTGGGCGCGGGGCTCGGCCTGGCCGTCGCCGCCGACTTCCGGGTCGCCGCCCCAGAGGCGCGCTTCGCCGGCAACTTCACCAAGCTGGGCTATCATCCGGGATTCGGCCTGACCTGCACCCTGCCCCGGGTCGTCGGCCACCAGCGCGCCGCCCTGATGTTGCTGACCGGCCGCCGGTTCAAGCCGGAGGAGGTCCTGCCGTGGGGCCTGGTGGACGAGATCGTCCAGGTCGGCGCCCTGCGCGCCGCCGCCCACCGTCTGGCCGCCGAGATCGCGGAGAACGCGCCGCTGGCGACTGTCGCCACCCGCAAGACCCTGCGCGACGGCCTGCTGGCCGAGGTGACGGCGGTCCTCGCCCATGAGCACGCCCAGCAGGCGCTGCTGCGCCAGACCGAGGACTATGCCGAAGGCGTGCGGTCGGTGAACGAGCGTCGGCCGGGGAACTTCGTCGGCCGCTGAGCGGCGGGGCTGGCGTCCTCAGGCCGCCGCGAGGAAGTCGACGAGCTGCTGCGCGCGGCTGCGCCAGCCGCCGGAGCGCGCGACCTTCTCCTGCCCCGCCCGCGCGACGGCCTCGCCCGCATCGAGGTCGAGAAGCCGGCCGACGACGTGCGCGGCCGTCGCCGGCTTGGCCCGGTTGAAGACGCCGATCGCCTCGCCGCCGAACAGCTCGCTGAGCGGCTGGCTGTAGTCCGAAGAGATGTCCGCCCCGGCGAGGGCGCCGTAGACCGCGCGCTCGCATGCGCCGTTCCCCGCGTTCAGGTTCAGGACGACGCGGGAGTTGCCATAGAGCGCCGGCAGGTCCTCGAAGGCGACGCGGCCGA
>JAQGIJ010000464.1 GCA_028291285.1 Phenylobacterium sp.
GCAGCGCCGCCGCCAGCTCCGCCTCGCTGTGGACCGCGTTGACCTCTGGCGGGCGCACCTGCAGCGCGAGGATCGTCATGGCGAAGGCGAAGACGCTGTCACTCAGGTTCCAGATCCGGTCGAGTGCTCGTCCGGCGAGGCTGTTGTAGTCCATCGGCGCCTCCGATTTCGCCAGGTTGCCGGGCTAATCTGCGCCCGCGGGCATTGTCAGCCAAACTCACGACGCGGTAACCGGCACCGCCTAGCCGCCCGGATATGGCGTCAACTACGCCACGCCCGGCGGAGTGCTCCTGGACCGAGAGGTGCAACGTGCGGTTCCTGGCGGCGAGCCAACGGGCGAGAACCACCCCAAGCCGACGTTCGGATCGTCCGCTTGCCGGCGCCCGCGCCCAAGGTGCGCTTCCGGGCGCACGCCAGTGACGGCTCGCGACCCACAGCCGAAGTTGCGCAGGTGGTCACGGGTGGGGGCGCAAAGCCTCGAGCTCGAGCGCCCAATCCACGTGCGCGTTCAACCTAGATCATGGCCGATGCGAAGGGCGCGGTTGCAGATGGTGGCGCTGCTCCGCGCTGCGCGCTCACGCGCATTAAGCAGACGAGGTCGCCGCTGGTCGCGGCCGGCCTTCGACGCTGCGGTTCCGCATTTCGTTGGAGTCCTGTTGCCGAAGCGTCTCGAGCGTCAGACATCCGTCAACGAGCGAAGGCCAATCATGCCGCAGCTGGCACACCCCAATCGACCGGAGCCGCTCCAGACCAGCCGGGCGTCAAGCTCCGCCCAGGCGCTCGAAGTTCCGTTGGCCCTGCCAAAATTGGGAAGGCCGGAATCCCACGGCCGGTCATTTGCCAAAGCCGTCACCTGGCGGGCTGTCGGCACGGCAGACACCTTTCTCTGGAGTTGGCTGATCACCGGTGAAGCGGTGTCCGCCGGCACCATCGCGCTCACCGAAATATTCACCAAGATCGTCATCTATTACCTGCACGAGCGTCTCTGGCGCGTGGTGCGTTGGGCTCCCAACGCCCGCGTTCGATCGCTTGTCAAAGCGGTGAGCTGGAGGTTCGTGGGCGGGCTAGACACCTTTGTTCTTAGTCTCGTGATCACCAGAAGCGCGCACTACACAGTCTCCATCGCGTCGGTGGAAGCTCTGACAAAGATCGCCTTGTATTATTTACATGAGCGCGCATGGCGGCGCGTCGCTTGGGGCCGGCTAGACGGATAGGCCCCCGCTCCGAGGACTATGAGCTCCGCCACAGAGTGATCCGGGCCTGCTGCTGAAGATCTTCGTCTATGGCATCTGCTCTGTCGGCGTGAAGGCAGACATCCCGAACATCGGCCCTCAGAGAGACGCCGGGAACGCGGGGTCGAGGATCAGCTTGTCGAGGGTGATGGGGTAGCTTCGCACCCGTACGCCGCAGGCGTTGTAGATGGCGTTGGCGACGGCGGCCCCGGCGCCGCAGATCCCAAGCTCGCCGAGCCCCTTGGACTTCAACGGGTTCGACTTGTCGTCCAGCTCGGGCAGGAAGATCGCCTCGACGTTCACCACGTCGGCGTGGGCCGGGACGTGGTAGCCAGCCAGGTCGTTGTTCATATAGCGGCCGAGGCGCTCGTCCACGTAGGTCTCCTCGTGTAGCGCTGAGCCCAGGCCCCAGATGAGCCCGCCGATCGCCTGGGAGCGGGCGGTGCGGGCGTTGAGGATGCGACCTGCGGTGAAGACGCCGAGCATGCGGCGCAGGCGCGGTTCGCCCGTGTCGATGTCGACCGCCATTTCGGCGAAGCAGGCGCCGTAGGCGCATTGCGCATAGTCCTCCATCTCCTTGCCCGGCGTGACCTGCCCTTCGGCCTCCAGGCCTTGCGGCGCATAGGCGGCGAGGAACCGATCCAGCGGCAGGGTGCGGCTTGCGGCCGTCACCTGGGCGTCGTGGATCTCCAGCCCGGCGGCGTCGGCGAGGCCGGCGGCCTTGGCCATGCGTTCGCGAAGCGCCATGCAGGCATAGAAGACGCCGCTGCCGGAGCTGCCCGCGCCCCAGGAGCCTCCGGAGCCGGGAGCTGGCGGCAGGTTGCTGTCGCCGATCTCCACCAACACCTGGTCGACCGGGAGGCCCATGGCCTCGGCGGCGATCTGGGTGAGGATGGTGTAGCTGCCCGTGCCGATGTCGGTCATGGCGGTCTGCACGGTCAGCCGGCCATCCGGGGCCAGCTTCGCCCGGGCCTGACTGGGCGCCATGAAATTGCTGCGGATCGAGGCCGCCATGCCGTAGCCGATCAACCAGCGTCCCTCGCGCCGGCTGGCGGGCTTGGCCGGCCGCTGATCCCAGCCGAACCGGCGCGCGCCCTCGCGGTAGCAGGCGACCAGCTGGCGCGTGGAAAAGGGCTTGCCGGTCTCGGGATGGACGCTCGGTTCGTTGCGCTCGCGCAGCTCGATCGGGTCAAGCCCCGTCGCATAGGCAAGCTCGTCCATGGCCTGTTCGAGGGCCAGCATGCCGATTGCCTCTCCGGGCGCGCGCATGTCGCCTGGCATCGGCAGGTCAAGCCGCACGAGCCGATGCGCGGTGAGCCGGTTGGGCGCGGCATAGAGCGAACGGGCGAACTCGACGGCCTGCTCCGTGAACTCGTCGAAGCTGGCCGTGTGCACCAGGGCTTCGTGGGCCATCGCCAGAAGCCGGCCGTCGCGATCGGCGCCCAGCCGCACGCGCTGGCTGGATTCCGTGCGGTGGCCCGCGTTGACGAAGGTTTGCTGGCGCAGCAGCGCCGTCTTCACCGGCCGTCCCAGCTGGCGGGCGGCGAGGGCGGAGAGGACGGCGTCCGCCTCGGTGGAGAGCTTTGCGCCGAAGCCGCCGCCGACGAATTTGCAGATGACCCGCACCTTCTCCCTGGGGAGCTTCAGGGTGCTGGCGATCACGTCGCGGCAGTCCATCGGCAGCTGGGCGGAGGCATAGACAGTCATGACGTCCCCATCCCAGACCGCCATGCTGCTGTTCGGCTCGATGGCGTTGTGGTGCTGGAAGGGCGTGTTAAAGACGGCGTCGACCTTCACCGGAGCGCCGGCGAAGGCGGCGGGGAAGTCGCCCGTCGCGGTGTCGGTCTCGAACAGGCCGCGGACGGTCTTGGGCGCATAGGCCTCCTGCGCCCTGGCCTTGATCCGGGTCGCGAAGGGGGCGGCCTCGTAGGTCGCGCGCACGCGGGCGGCGGCGTCGCGCGCCGCCTCGAAGGTCTCGGCCACCACGAACGCCACGGGCTCGCCGTGATGCCGCACGCGGTCGTCCTTCAGGAACGGTCGCGCGACCGCGTAGGACGCCAAGGGCGCGGGCAGCTGGTCAAAGGTGACATAATCGGCCTGGTCGGGCGCGTTAAGGTGGGTCATCACCAAGAGGACGCCCGGAACGCATGACGCCTCCGTCGTGTCGATGGAGACGATACGGCCGCTCGGCACCCCGGCGCCGACGATCATTCCGTAGGCCACCTTACCCTGGCCGGCGTGTTCGTAGGCGTAGGTGGCCCTGCCGGTCACCTTCAGAGGACCGTCAACGCGGGGCAGCGGCCGGCCGAGGACGCCCTGCAGGTCGTTGTCGAGAATGTTGCGCGGATAGCCGGGGGCGAGATCAGGCACTGGCGGACTCCTCGGCCTGGGCCAGCGTCCGCACGATGGCGCGACGGGCGAGCGGGATCTTGTAGTCGTTGCCGCCGTAGCCATGGGCTGGCGCAAGTTCAGCGTCCGCGGCCTCCAGGGCCAAGGCGCCGGACCCCAGCGCCGCCTCAGTGCGCATTGCGCGCCAGGGTTTGTGCGCCACCCCTCCGAGGGCGACTTGAGCGCCGGCCACCGCCACGGAGACGAGGGCGAATGCGTAGGACGCGCGGTCGCGGATCTTGCGGTAGACCTGACCGCCGGTAGGCGCCGGCGGCAGGGTCACGGCGGTGATCAGCTCGCCCGGCCGGAGCACCGTCTCGATCTCCGGATGCGCGCCCGGCAAGGTATGGAAGTCGGTGAGCGGAGTGACGCGGGCCTGGCCGTCGGCCGAGACGGTCTCCACCTGCGCCCCCAGCGCCACCATGGCGACGGCCATGTCCGAGGGATGGGTGGCGATGCAGGCAGGACTCTCGCCGAGGATCGCGTGGATGCGGTTGAGGCCTGCGAGGGCCCCGCACCCCGAGCCGGGCTCGCGTTTGTTGCAGGGCGTGCCCGGATTGTAGAAGTAGAAGCAGCGGGTCCGCTGCAGGAGGTTCCCAGCGGTGGTCGCGCGGTTGCGCAGCTGTCCTGAAGCTCCGGCCAGCAAGGCCTGGCTCAAGACCGGATAGTGGCGCCGCACCCGCAGGTCGCCCGCCAGGACGTGGTTGCGCACCAAGGCGCCAATGCGCAGGCCGCCGTCCCGCGTGTCCTCGATCTGGGCGAGCGGCAGGTGGTTGACGTCGACCAGGTGCGCGGGCGTCTCCACGCGGACCTTCATCAGGTCGATCAGGTTGGTGCCCCCGGCGAGGAACTTTGCGTCCGGTCGCGCGGCCACGGCGCGCAGGGCGCCGGTCACGTCCTCGGCGCGCTCATAGCTGAACGGCTTCATGCGAGACCTCCAGCATCCTTGATCGCGGCGAGGATGTTCGGATAGGCGGCGCAGCGGCACAGGTTGCCGCTCATCCGCTCGCGGATCTCGGCGTCCGTGAGCAGGATCTGCTCGGCTGCGACATCGGCCGTCACATGGCTCGGCCAACCCCGGTCGTGCTCGGCGAACATGCCTGCGGCCGAGCAGATTTGCCCCGGCGTGCAGTAGCCGCACTGGAAGCCGTCATGCTCCACGAAGGCCGCTTGAAGCGGGTGCAAGGCGCCTGGCTGGCCGAGACCCTCAATCGTGGTGATCCGATCGCCCTCGTGCATCGCGGCGAAGGTCAGGCAGCTGGCGATGCGCATGCCGTCGAGCAGCACGGTGCAGGCGCCGCATTGGCCATGGTCGCAGCCCTTCTTGGTCCCCGTCAGCCCGAGGTGCTCCCGCAGCGCGTCGAGCAGAGTGGTGCGGGTATCGATCGAGAGCGTGCGCTGCTCGCCGTTGACCTCGAACGCAACGTTGCTGATCACGGCCGCGAATTCTGGACCACCACCGTGCTCGGTTCGAGGACTTCGGAGGTTCACGCCTGGGGGTGGAGATTCCTGCGACATGCCTGCCCCTCACTGGAAGGCCGATGACGCGCGCAGCCTGCGCAGCGGTCTGCGGCGGCGCGAGGCTTGAATTGCTGAGACTGGTGCGGGATTGCCGCATTCGCCGGAGGCCCGCCAGTGATGTGGGCGGGGTGGAACTCGGCCTTACAGGCGGCGGCGCGCTACGTGCGTCGAAGCCTGCGCCATGCAGCGGGGCTCTGCCCCGTGACGCGCCGGAAGGCCTTGCTGAGCGCCGCCTGATCGTACAACCCACAGTCGACCGCTATCGACGCGAGCGGGGCATGGGTGGCCAGCATCAGACGCTTGGCGCGCTCCACGCGGCGCTGCAGAACATATCTGAGCGGCGGTTGCCCGAAGGTTCTGCGGAACAGGCGGCAGAAGTGGCTCCGGCTCAGGCCTGCCACGGCGGCCAGTTCTCCAAGTGTGATCTGCCGCTCCAGAACGGCCTCAACACGCTCCCTCACGCGGCGCACCTGGTTCGGGGTGAGGCCGCCCCGGGTGACGGGCGCGGGGGCGTCGAGCGCGCGGGCTCCGCGGAACGTGGCGATCGCGTCCCGCAAGGCTCCCTCGGCTTCGGCCCAACGACCATTGCTGAGAAAATCTTCCGCGCGGATGAGCCGAGTGCGGACGTCCACGACCGGGTCGGCGCCGATGGTCACGCCCGTCGAGCTCATACGCGGCCTCCCGATTCCGAGACCGTCGGACGCCTCCCGCTATGGCGGTCGCTGCCCGACGTAGCGAGGGTAACGCGGTCGAAAGGATTGAGGGAGCGACGTCGCATCAAAGGGCAAGCCGCCTGCCTCGCGGGTCACCATGACGGACCCTCCAACCGAGGCGACGCGATCAACTGGCCGGCGCCGCTTCGGCGCGGTGCGGCAGCTTCCAGTTCGGCCGCGGGAAGTGGCAGGTGTAGCCGTTGGGACTCCGCTCCAGATAGTCCTGGTGCTCG
>JAQGIJ010000506.1 GCA_028291285.1 Phenylobacterium sp.
TCGAGGCCGGCCCGGGCCGCGGCGATCTGCACGGCGCGCGCGTTGAGGATCACCGAGGCGCCGGAGCGCTGGGCCACCGGGGTGGCCGCCGCCGCGCCGGCGCCGTCGAACAGGTCGCCGAGGGTGACGAGGCCCGCGGCGCTGACGGTGTCCGACCGCAGGCTCACCGCCTGCCCGGCCAGGGCGGAGGAGGCGGCGCAGGCGAGCGCCGCGGCGAGGGCTGCGAGGGTTTTCATCACGATTTGAGCTGGTTGGTGACGCCGAGCATGGTGTCGGCCGTGGTGATGACCTTGGAGTTCATCTCGTAGGCCCGCTGGGCGACGATCAGGGCGGTGATCTCGGAGACCGGATCGACGTTCGAGGCCTCGGTGTAGCCCTGCACCAGGTTTCCGAAGCCCGGGCTGGCGGGGGCGCCGATGGTCGCCGGGCCGGAGGCGGCGGTCTCCAGGAGCAGGTTCGATCCCTGCGCCGAGAGGCCGCCCTCGTTGACGAAGGTGGCCAGCTCGATCGTGCCCACCACGGTGGGCGTGGGCGTGCCCGGCTGGGTCGCCTGGACCTGGCCGGCCTTGGAGATGGTGACGTCGGTGGTGTTGGCCGGGATGGTGATGGCCGGCTGGATCAGATAGCCGTCCTGGGTGACCAACTGGCCCTGGTCGTTGACCGAGAGGTTGCCGGCCCGGGTGTAGGCGGTGTCGCCGTTGGGCGTCAGCACCTGGAAGTAGCCACGGCCGTCGATGGCCAGGTCGTACTTGTTGCCGGTCTGGGTCATCGCGCCCTGGGTGGAGATCCGGTAGACGCTGCCGGCCTTCACGCCTGCGCCGACCTGCACCCCGGTGGGCACGATGTTGCCCTGGCTGGAGGACTGGGCCCCGGCCTGCTCGAGGGTCTGGTAGAGCAGGTCCTGGAACTCGGCGCGCTGCTTCTTGAACGCCACCGTGTTCATGTTGGCGATGTTGTTCGAGATGACCTCGACGTTCAGCTGTTGGGCCGCCATGCCCGTAGCTGCGGTGCGGAGCGCTTGCATCGCTCAAATCTCCTACTGGACCCGGCCCATGCGCTGGACGGCGCTCTTCGAGAGCTCGGATTGGGAATCCATGATCTTGATCATCTGTTCGTAGGCCCGGCTGACCTCGATCATCCGGGTGATCTCCACGATCGGCTGGACGTTGGACCCCTCCAGCATGCCCTGGCGGACCTTGGCGTCGGTGGTCGGCTGCGGCTGCTGGTTGGAGGTGTTGCGGTAGAGGTTGTCGCCGACCTTCTCGAGGGTGCCGAGCGTGGCGAAGGTCACGACGCCGAGCTTGCCGACCGGCACGGTCCCCTGGGTGATGGTCCCGTCTGGGGCGATGGTGACGGCGCCCTGCTGCGGATCCAGCGTGATCTCGCCGCCGCCGTCGTCGGCCACCGGCAGGCCGCCCTGGGTCACCAGCCGGCCGGTGTCGTCGAGCCGGAAGCGGCCGTCGCGGGTGAACTGCGGGCCCTGCGGCGTGGTCACCTGGAAGAAGCCCTGGCCCTCGATCGCCACGTCGAGGGGCGCGTCGGTGCGGCGCAAGCCGCCCTGGCCGAAGTCGCGCAGCACGCCGTCCTCGCCGACGAACTTCACCGGCCGCGGACCCTGCAGGGTGAAGGCCGGCTCGGTGGGCTGGGTCTTCTCCAGCAGCGACTCGACCTTGAAGCCGGTGGTGTCGGAGTTGGCGATGTTGTTGGCCACGATGTCCATCTCGCGGCGCAGCACCATCTGGCGCGAGAGTCCGACGTAGAGGGCGTTGTCCATTAATCTCGAGCCTTTCGAGCGCGACCTTTTCGCCAGGGGTGCTGCAAGCTTCGGGCCAGTCGAAAACCTAAGGAATTCCAGCGACTAAGAAGGTTAACGGCGAGCTAATGGAGGTTTTTGCCGGGCAGGACCGGCCTTCGTTAAGGTCGGTTAAAAACCGGTTCTTAACCAAAGCGGCGCGATTGAGACGGGGACCGGGATTCTAAGGAAACGCGCGCGTGGCCGAGGCCAAGCTCAAGGAAGCGCCGGCGGACCAGGCGGAAGACGCCGAGGGCGCCGAGGGTGGCGGCAAGAAAAAGCCGCCGCTCAAGCTGATCATCATCATCGCCGCCGCGGCGGTGCTGGTGCTGGGCGGGGGCGGCGCTGCGGCCTTCTTCCTGCTGCAGCCGAAGGACGGCGCCCACGGCGAGAAGCACAAGGACAAGAAGCCGGAGAAGGACTCCAAGGACTCCAAGGGCGGCAAGGAGGACAAGGCCGGCCAGGTCCGCGAGGGCCCCGACGGGGTGCTGTTCTACACCCTGCCCGACATCGTCGTGAACATGCAGACCGCCGACGGCCGGCCGACCTTCCTGAAGCTCAAGCTCACCCTGGAGATGCCCGATCAGGACGCGGTCGACGCCCTGCAGCCGAACATGCCGAGGCTGCAGGACATGTTCCAGACCTTCCTGCGCGAGTTGCGGCCCGAGGACCTGTCCGGCAGCCAGGGCTCCTACCAGCTGCGGATGGAGATCCTGCGGCGGGTGAACCTGGTCATCGCGCCCGCCCACGCCAACGCCGTGCTGATCGAGGAGATGCTGATCAACTAGCGCTCCGCTTGGGGCGCGGTTCGATGCCTGACCGTCATGGCCGACGAAACCGAAGACAAGAAGGGCGAGGACTGGGCCGGCGGCGCCGGCGGCGGCGCACCCGCGCCCGCGCCCGCGGGTGATGGCCTGGCCGCCGAGCGCATCCTCAACCAGGACGAGATCGACAGCCTGCTCGGCTTCGACTTCGCGGACGACGAGGCCGAAGAGCGGACCGGCATCCGCGCCATCATCAACTCCGCGCTCGTCTCCTACGAGCGCCTGCCGATGCTGGAGATCGTCTTCGACCGCCTGGTGCGGCTGATGACGACGAGCTTGCGCAACTTCACCTCCGACAACGTCGAGGTGAGCCTCGACAACATCTCCTCGATCCGCTTCGGCGACTATCTGAACTCGATCCCGCTGCCGGCGATCCTGTCGGTGTTCCGCGCCGAGCAGCTGAACAACTACGGCCTGCTGACGGTCGACTCCAACCTGATCTATTCGATCGTCGACGTGCTGCTGGGCGGCCGCCGCGGCACCGCGGCCATGCGCATCGAAGGGCGGCCCTACACCACCATCGAGCGGATGCTCGTGCAGCGGATGGTGGAGGTGGTGCTGGGCGACGCGAAGGAAGCCTTCGAGCCGCTGACGCCGGTCACCTTCACCCTCGACCGGCTGGAGACCAACCCGCGTTTCGCCGCCATCGCCCGGCCGGCCAACGCCGCCATCCTGGTCAAGCTGCGCATCGACATGGAAGACCGCGGCGGGCGAATCGAGCTCCTGCTGCCCTACGCCACGCTCGAGCCGATCCGGAAGATGCTGCTGCAGCAGTTCATGGGCGAGAAGTTCGGCCGCGACAACATCTGGGAAGGCCACTTGGCCACCGAGCTCTGGACCACCAACATGGACGTCCGCGTGGTGCTCGACGAGCAGCAGGTGGGCCTCAAGCAGGTGCTCGACCTCAAGG
>JAQGIJ010000509.1 GCA_028291285.1 Phenylobacterium sp.
TGGACCCGCATGGTGGCGAAGTCCATCACCTGCTCGGCCACCGTGGTGAGCGCCCAGGCGTCCTTGGCGTCGCAGCAGGCGCCGGCGTCGTCGAACAGCCCGACGGTGGAATTGAGCGCCGCGCCGAACGGCGTCGGCCAGCCGCGCATGGCGTGGATGATCGCCCGCAGCGCCGCCAGCGTGCTGCCCGTCGCCTGCCAGCCGTAGGCGGTGACGATCGTCCCGACGGGCTTGCCCTGGAAGTAGGGCGCGGGGTCCTTCGCGGTCAGCTCCAGGGTGTCGAGGGCGTTCTTCACCACGCCGGAGATCGAGCCGTGGTAGCCGGGGCTGGCGACGATCACGCCGTCGGCGGCGCGCACCGCTTCGACCAGCTCGGCCTGGGAGGCGGTGATCTCGCTGGGACGCGGATCGAAGATCGGCAGCCTGGCCAGGAACTCGCCGCCGAACAGGCGCGTCTCCGCGCCCGCCGCCTCCGCCCGCCTGAGGCTGCATAAGAGCGCGGTCTCGGTGGTGGAGCCGACGCGGATGGTTCCGCCAATGCCGACGATCAGCGGCTGCTTGCCGCCGGCTGCGTCCCGCACGTCCACCCTCCAGGCTTTCTGTCCACGCGACGACCTATAGGCCGATATTCCGGCCCGTGCAGCCCCTCGCGCGGCTCAGCCCGGCTCCGCCGGCGGCGCGGCCAGCGCGCCGTGCGAGAACATGGTCTGCCAGGTGTCGCTGAGGCGTCGGGTCAGCTCGCGCCGCTCTTCGGGAGTGGCGCCGAGCGCGATGGCCATCAGCCCGGCGAAATCCAGCGCCGCGGAGATCAACGCCGCGGAGCGGGGGTCCACGCCTGGGCGCAGTTGGCCGGCGGCCGCCATCTCCTCCAGGCGCTTGAGCAGATTGATCGTGCGCGGATCGGAGAGCGGCCCCTCCTCGAGGATCCGGTAGATCCGCGAGCGGATGATCGACTCGTCCTCCACCGCCAGCCGGAGCGCCAGGCCGTAGGGGTTGCGGAAGTGGTGTGAGCCGTCGGCCAGCTTCAGGAGCTCGGCCCCGATCCCCGCCTTGACCTCGGCGAGCAGCGCCTCGCGGCTGGCGAAATGGTGGTAGGCGGTGCCGCGGGCGACGCCGGCGCGCTGGGCCACGGCCACCAGGCTCACCGCGCCCTGCCCGCCCTCGGCCATCAGCTCGATGCCGGCCGCCAGCAGCCGCTCGCGCGTGGCCCGCCCGTCGGCCCGCAGGGGCCGCGGCCGGGCCGCCTGGGTCGCGCGCGGGTTGGTCGTCATGCGTCGGTTCTAGCAGAACGGACCGCCGGGCGGCGCGTTTCGCAAGCCGACTGCCAGGAGGCTCGACGCCCATGACGCCGTCCGAACATCTCGCCCCCGGCGACGACGCGCCGCCCGGAACCCCCGGGACCGGCGAGGACATCTGCCCGGTCTGCAACGGCTCCGGCCGCGTGGAGGGCCGCACCTGCGGCAACTGCGAGGGCACGGGCAAGGTGATCGAGGGGATCGGCGGCGGCTCAGCCGAGCTCTTGCCCGCGCCCACGCCGGCTCACATTAGATTGAACAGTCCCGTACAATCTATTGCCGGGGCCATGCCCCGGGCTTAAGGTCTCGCCCACGCTCCGCCAGAGGGCGGGTGGGAGAGAACGGCCATGAACGCCCCAGTCCAGTCGCCCGTGAAGCCGGCGTCGGCCCTCGGACCCGAGGTGCGCGGCGAGCCCTACGGCCCCGGCAAGGGCCTGCCGCTGTTCATCACGCCCGTGGATCCCGCCCTGGCCAACGACCTGGACGCGGCGGTGAGCTGGCTGCGCGACCGGCAGGCGCTGTTCGACGAGTTGCTCTGCGAGGTGGGCGCGGTGGTGCTGCGCGGCTTCGCCTTCCGCGACACCGCGGGCTTCAGCCGCGCCGTCGAGCACTATCCCGAGCCGGTCTTCGGCTACATGGGCGGCGCCGCGCCGCGGGCGCACATCTCCGGCCGCGCCTTCGAGGCGACCCACGCGCCGGCCGAGGCCAAGCTGCCGTTCCACCAGGAGATGGCCTACCTGCCGCAGTATCCGAGCAAGCTCGCCTTCTTCTGCAACGCCGCGCCCGAGACCGGCGGCGAGACCCTGATCGCCGACGTGCGCCGCTTCGACGAGATGCTGCCGAAGCGCTTCCGCGACGAGATCAAGGCCCGCGGCGTGCGCTACACGCGCAACTTCCGCAGCCCCGACTGGTCGACCGGCGATGCGGGCAGCGACATCTTCCACCGCCCCTGGACCGAGGCGATGGTGACCACCGATCCGCAGAAGGCCGAGGCCGGCTGCAAGGCCATGGGCCTGGAGTGCCGGTGGGAGGCCAACGGCTCCTTCTCGGTGATCTACGAGGCGGCGGGCTTCGTCACCCACCCGCGCACCGGGCGCGAGATCTGGTTCAACCAGATCCCCAGTCAGACGCCCAACATCAAGAACGTCGGCCCCGAGCGGCTGGCCATCTACAAGCGCGTCTACGACGACGCGGGCCTGCCCCGGCCGTACAACACCACCTACGCCGACGGCGGGCAGATCGCGCCGGACGACCTCGCCAGCATCTATCCGATCCTCGACGAGCTGGAGGTCGCCTTCTCCTGGG
>JAQGIJ010000545.1 GCA_028291285.1 Phenylobacterium sp.
AGCTTCTCCGCGCCGTCATCGGCGCCGGAGACGACGGCTTGGCCTTCCCCAGCTATTGCCTCGGAGATGCGGTGCTGCTGGCGCTGGACGATCTGGTCCGCACCGACCGGGTCCGGCGCCGCCTCTATGCCACCGACAAGGGCCGGGCCTTCGCGCTTCGGGTGCCGGCATGATGGCTCCCGGCGCCGCCTTCGAGCTGATCGCGACCCTGCTTGAACAGGCCCAGGCCGAGGACGTGGATCCTAGCCGGCTGCAAGTCCTCCTGGTCAGCGCCCACACCCACGCCGTGATCCAGGCCTCAGCTCACCGCCGGCGCGCCAAAGCCGCGCTGTTCGACGCACTCGCGCCGGCCCTTGAGCAGGCGACGATGCAATGAGCCTGCGTGACGAAAACCGGAACCTCCGGGCCCGCCTGACCGTCCTCGAGGCGCTCGTCGCGACCTCGATCCCTGCCGACGTGGTGGAGGAGTGGCAGACGCTCCTCGCCGACGTCCTGTGGTGGTTCCGCGGCTTCGAGGCCAACGCCACCAAGCGACAGCTCGCCTCCCTCCCCGACCTGGGCCGCCTGCGCGACATGCGCACGGACATCTTCCGGGTCGCCGAGGGGAAAGACGCGCTCTGCACCATCCGCCAGGAGATCCCGTTTTGAACGCCAAAGCCCAGCCGCTCACCGCGGCCGAAGTCGTCGAGCCCGGCGCGGAAGTCGCCATCATTCCGCGTGAGACCGCGTTGTCGGTCCTCACGGATCCGGAGCAGTTCGACGCCTTCTATTCGAAGGTGAAGGCGGAGGTGGACGCCCACGTCCCCGACGTCTCCTGCGCGAAGGGCCGCGAGGCCATCAAGTCGCTGGCGTTCAAGGTGGTGAAGTCCAAGACCGCCATCGACGCAGCCGGCAAGGCGCTCACCGAGGAGTGGCGCAGCCAGACCGCGAAGGTCGACGCCTCCCGCAAGGCCATTCGCGACAAGCTCGACGAGCTGCGCGACCAAGTCCGCCGCCCCGTGACGGAGTTGGAAGAGGCCGAGGAGGCGCGGGTAGCCGACGTGAAGGCGCAGCTGGCGCGCCTGCAGTCGGCTGCCGTGGTCAGCATCGAAGACACGGTCGACACTGTGGCCGCCCGGCTGACCCAGATCGAGGCGGTCGAGATCTCCGACGAGTACTTCCAGGAGTACGCGGCCGCCGCGCGCTCCCACCAGCAGACCAGCGTCGCCACCCTGGAGGCCGCGATGGGCCGCCTGCAGCGCGAGGTCGCTGAACGGGCCGATCTGGAGCGTCTGCGCCGCGAGGATCAGGAGCGCCAGGAGCGCGAAGCGGCCGATCGCGCCGCCGCCGAGGCCCGCGAGCGCGAAGAGGCCGAGGCTCGATCCGCTGAGGAGCGTCGCCAGCAAGCCGAGCGCGAGGCCCAGGAGGCATCCGCCCGCAGGGCTGAGGAAGCGGCCGCCACCGCCCGCGCCGAGGCGGAGCGCCATGCGGAAGAAACCCGCGCGGCCCAGGAACGGGCACATCAGGAAGAACTCGCGGAGGCCCGGCGCCAGCAAGAAGCCGCGGCGGCGGAAGCGCGCCGCCTCGCCGATGAGGACGCCGCCCGTCTGAAGCGTGAGGCCGACGAGCGCGCGGCCGCGGACGCCCGCGCCGCCGACGTGGCGCACCGGTCGACCGTCATGGCGGCCGCGAAGGTCGCGCTGATGGCCACGGGCGGCATCGGCGAGGAGGCCGCCAAGAAGATCGTCCTCGCCATCCGCGCCGGGGAGATCCCGGCCGTGACCCTGACCTTCTGAGGAGGCTCAAATGGAAGCCATCAAGCTCGCCCCCGGCGCCCTCATCACCGAGCCCGGCGTCTACGACCTGACCATGGAGCAGTACCATGGGCAGCCGTGCGACGGCCCTTCGGTCAGCTCCAGCGGTCTGCGCACCATCTGGGGCCAGAGCCCGGCGCACTTCTGGTGCGCGTCCAACATGAACCCCGCCAACTGGGAGGAGCGCGAGGTCGACGGCGTGATGAAGCGCGTCCTGAAGGAGCAGGAGGATCGCCCGTACTTCAGCCTGGGCCGCGCCGCGCACCACCTGCTGTTCCTCGGCCGCAAGGGCTTCGACGCCGAGTTCGTGGTGCGCCCGGACAAGTGGAAGGACTGGCGGACCAACGACTCCAAGGAATGGCGCGAGGAGATGATCGCGGCCGGCCTGACCATCATCACCGACAACGAGCTCGAGGCGATCACCGGCATGGCCCGCAGCCTCGGCGCCCACCCGTTGGTGAAGGCCGGGATCCTGGACGGCGCGGTAGAGCGCTCGCTGATCTGGAAGGACCCCGACAGCGGCGCCTGGCTGAAGTCGCGCCCTGATGTGATCCCGAACGACAGCGGCGACTATGCTGACCTGAAGACCACGGTCAGCGTCGCCACGGACGCGCTGCGGCGGACCATCGCCGACTACCACTACCCCATGCAGGGCGCGCTCGTCGGCATGGCCTCACGCGAGGTCCTGAAGCGCGAGATGCAGACCTTCACCCTCGTCTTCGTCGAGAAGACCGCGCCGTGGTGCTGCCGGGTGGTGACCCTGCGCCCCGACGATCTGCAGCGCGGTGAGCGCCAGGTCGGCGCGGCCGCCCGCCTCTTCGTCGACTGCTGCGCTCGCGGAAGCTGGCCGGGCCCCGGTGGCGAGCAGCAGGACGCCGAGTACCTGAGCCCGGCCGACTGGGCCGTGAAGCAGATCGACGATCAGCTCGGCTACCTCGCCTCAAACCAGGGCTCCCAGCCCGTCACCCACGCCGCGGAGTAAGACCATGGCCGAAACCCTTCCCGCTGCGCCGAAGCCGCAGATCATGGCCGGCGGCCAAGTCGCCGCTCTCATCCCGCAGAGCCTCGAGGAGGCATTCCGCGTCTCCCAGGCGATCGCGCTCTCCGGCCTCGCGCCGAGGGGGATCGATAAGGCCGAGCAGATCATGGTCGCGATCATGGCCGGCGCCGAGCTGGGCCTCGCGCCGTTCCAGTCCCTCCAGTCGTTCGCAGTCGTGAACGGCCGACCCACCCTCTGGGGCGATGGCCTCCTGGCTGTCGTGCGCGGCCGCGGCGTGAAGGTGCGCGAGTGGCTGGATGGCGAAGGCGACAACATGGTCGCCCGGTGCGAATGCACCCGCCCTGACAGCGGCGAGCAGATCGAGCGCGAGTTCTCCGTCGCTGACGCCAAGAAGGCGGGCCTCTGGGGCAAGGCCGGGCCGTGGCAGCAATACCCGAAGCGGATGCTCCAGATGCGCGCGCGGGCCCTTTCCCTCCGCGACGGGTGCGCCGACATGCTTCGCGGCATCCAGGTGCGCGAGGAGGTCGACGACTACCAGCCGATCCGCAACGTGACGCCCGAACCGTCCGGCCTGGTCGCGCGCCTCGCCGCCGGCAAAGCCACGGCGTCCGAGGGCTTCACGTCAGCGACGGCCGCCGAGGTGCCGCACGATCCTGTGACGGGCGAAATCGTCGACGCCGAGGATGCGGTGTTCGTCGAGAACGCCGAGGCCATCGCCGCTGAAGGCGCCGCCGAGCTCGTCCAGCCGGAAGGCCAGGGCGACGCCGCGGAGGCGGATGCGACGGCGGCCGAGGGCCAGGAGGTCGGTGACTTCCCCGGCGACCGCAAGGATCCGCCGCTGGCCGATGATGACTTCGACGTCGTCGGGTGGGCCGACAAGCTGGAAGCCGACCTCCCCGACTATGCCGGCGTGGACGTGCTCCGCGGCGACTGGAACGAGCACAAGGACCAGCTGAAGGCCAAGGCGCCGGACGTCTTCAAGCGCGTGAACCTGGCGATCGCCAAGCGCGCCGAGGAGATCGCTAAGGCCTCCAAGGGTGCCGGCGACGAGGGGCAGGGCTGATGGGCCACGTCCTCCGCGTTATCGACTTCGAGACGACCGGCATGGAGCCGCCCGCTGAGGTGGTCGAGTACGGCTATTGCGACCTCATTGGCGACGGCGGCGAATGGACCGTCGGTTTTCCGGTCTCCCGCCTTTGCGGGGTGGAGACGATCCCGCCTGAGGTCCGCGCTGTCCACCACATCACCCTGGCCGAGGTTGGCGACGCGGCGCACTTCGACCCGGCCGAGGTGATCAATGGCGAGGGCGGGCCGAGCGTCTTCGTCGCGCACAACATGGACTTCGAGCTGAAGTTCTTGGGCGACCCGCTCCTGCCGGTCATCTGCACCTACAAGGCTGCGCTCCGGGTATGGCCGGACGCGCCCAGCCATTCGAACGGCGCCCTGCGGTACTGGCTTGAGGATCAGGGCCTGATCACCGGCCTGAACCACGCGACGGCCATGCCGCCGCACCGCGCAGGCCCAGACGCCTATGTCACCGCGCATATCCTGAAGGCGCTCCTGACGGTTTGCACCGGCAAGGAGATGGTCGGATGGACCCGTGAGCCCCGGCTCCTGCCCACCTGTCCCATCGGCAAGTTCCGGGGCCAAAAGTGGCCGGACGTGGAAGCCGGCTTCCTATCGTGGATGCTCAACCAGCCCTCGATGGAAGAGGACCTGAAGTGGAACGCCCGGCGAGAGCTTGATCGTCGGCGGGAAGCGAGGGCGGCATGACGCGCCCCATCAAACCCCGTCTCAACCGCCAGCGCATCGCCTACGTCATCGGCCCCGGCGGCCGTCCGCTGACGCTCGACGACCTGCCGCCGGCGAACACCGGCCGGTGGGTGATCCGCCGCAAGGCCGAAGTCGTCGCCGCAGTGCGCGGCGGTCTGCTCAGCCTGGACGATGCGCTGGCCCGCTACGGGATCTCGGCGGAGGAGTTCGAGAGCTGGACGGCTGCCGTCGCGCGCCACGGCACGGCCGGCCTGCGGGTCACTCGGCTCCAGCAGTATCGGGAGGTGCCGGCCCATGGCTGATCCCGCAAAGGCCAAGGCTCGGCAGCGTCGCTACCGCGCGAAGAAACAGGGCATCCCGGTCGACCAGCTTCCGGTCGGACGCGGCAGCAATCCTCGCTCGTGGGGCCATCATCGGACCGGCGCCGAGCATCATCGCTGGAACGATGGGCGCATGCTCAACGAGGATGGCTACGTCAAGCTTCGCGTCGGCAAGGAGCACCCGCTCGCCGACCCAAATGGATACGCCTACGAGCACCTGCTCGTCTGGGTCTCCGCCGGCAATCCCAAGCCGCCGCGCGGGTTCACGCTCCACCACAAGGATGAGGTGAAGGCGAACAACCGCCTCTCCAATCTCGAACTCCTGCGGCGTGCCGATCATGGGCGCCACCACATCGCCGAGAGGGAGCGCGACCCCAAGACAGGCCGTCTCCGCCCGAAGTCTGCGGCCGTCGAGGTCCAGCCGTGACGACCTACAGCGTCTCCGGCAAGGGCCACCACATGCTCGCCCACGCCGAGCTGGGCGGCGCACCAGTGGCCGATCTGATTTACGCGGCGGTCGGCGATGCGTCTCGCCAGCACAAGTCCAAGGCCTGGCGCACGCTGGACGCGCTGAAGCGCGACGGGCTGGTCGAGCTCCAAGACGGTTCCTACCGGCTCACTCTCGACGGCCAAGACGCCCTAGTCTGTCTCCGCTCCGGCCATCCGGCCGTGATCGCCTCGGCCGTGCCCAGCGTCCGCATCTTCGGGCGCGCCGCATGAAGTGCCCTTACTGCAACGGCACCGGCGAGCTGACCGCTCATTGCCCGGGCCCGCTCATCAAGGCGACGAGAGAAACGCTGGGCCTGACACAGCTGGAGTTGTCCGCCGCTGTCGGCCTCAGCCGCGCCCAGATCGCCAACATCGAAGCGGGCCGTTCAGACATCCCTACGAAGACGTTGATCGCCTTCGCGAACGCCATGGGCGTCAAGCCGGGGGAGATTCTCCCGTGAAGCGCGCCTGCGGCACCTGCGAATGGGGAGTGGGGACGACGCGCCTGGCGATCGGTGGCCTGCCGTCTGAGCCTGGCTGCGGGGTCTCGGAAACCGTTGGCGAGGACCGCCGCCACGTCGCGCCCATCCGCGAGTGCCGCGAAGGCCCGACCTGGATCGAGGTCCGCGAGGACCACTGGTGTGGCCGCTGGCGGCTTCGCGAGGAGCTGATCCGCTCCGGCGCGCACCTCTCCTCGACCGAGATCCTGAAGCACTTCGAGAAGGCCCCGCAGTGATGGCGCGGCCCGCTCTCCAGAACATCGCAGCGAGGTGGGCACCCGGCCCCGTCGCGATCTCACTCGACGGGCGCACGAAGGAACACCGATGAGCTATTCGTTCAGCGTCCAGGCGCTCACCAAGGCGGCGGCACTCACGGCCGTCGCCGCCAAGTTCGACGAGGTCGTCGCCAGCCAGCCCGTCCACGCGAAGGACAGGGCGGAGGCCGAGGCCACCGTCCAGACCTTCATCGGTCTCGTCGCCGACCCGGATCCGGCCAAGGACCAGGGCATCTCCGTCAGCGTCAGCGGCTACCTGAGCTGGCAGACGGAAGGGGAGTTCACCGGCGCCAACGTGAGCGTCGGCGCGAACGTCTCCGTGCTGTCGGCGGAGGCCCTGGAGGCGCTGCGCCAGGCCGATGCTCCGGCCGGTGAGACCGCGGCCGAAGGCGAGACGGAGAAGCAGGGCGAGGACGCGTAGCCCGCTCTGTCGACCCCTGCCGGGCGGGGAAAAGCCCGGCACCCATTCACCGAACAGGGGCGTCACCGATGGTGGCCTATTCCTTCAAGTCACGGTTCGCGCCGCCGATCCAGGCGCGCGCGAAGCGACAGACGATCCGGGCCGACCGGAAGCGCCACGCCCGCCGCGGCGAGCAGCTGCAGCTCTATGTCGGGATGCGCACCAAGTCGTGCCGCCTCATCGGCCTCGCCCAGTGCGTCGGCGTCATGGAGGTGCGGCTCGACTTCGACGAGCGCCGGGTAGAGTTCGGCTCCGGCACGGCCGTCACGACCCCAGACGATACCGATGCCTTCGCCCGCGCCGATGGCTTCGCCGATTGGCGTGACATGGAGGCGTTCTGGGCCGCCGAGCATCCGGGCGTCCGCCAGTTCACGGGGATCCTGATCAGCTGGGGCGAGACCCTGCAGGTGGCGGCGTGAGCGGCCACTACCCCATCCCCGCCGAAGCCCTCGACGACCGCCTGGCGTGGACCGGCACGTCCGGCTCCGGCAAGACCTACAACGCCGGCGCGGGCGTGGAGCAGCTGCTGGCCAGCGGCGCCCGCGTCATCATCATCGATCCGCTCGACGTCTGGTGGGGCCTGCGCCTCACGCCGGATGGCGAGAAGCCGTCGCGCTTCAAGCCGGTGATCTTCGGCGGCCCGCGTGGCGACCTCCCCCTGAATGAGCGCAGCGGCCCGCTGCTCGGCGAGACCTGCGCCAAGATGCGCGAGAGCTGCATCATCAGCCTCGCCGACTTCGGGTCAGCGGCGGACGAGCGGCGTTTCATGCTCGGGTTCCTGGGCGCCCTCTATCGCCACGCCAATGGCGAGCCGGTGCACCTGGTGGTGGACGAGGCCGACCTCTGGGCACCACAACTGATCCTAGACAAGGACGGCGACGCTCCGAAGCTGCTCGGCCAGATGAACACCATCGTCCGGCGCGGCCGGATCAAGGGCTTCATCCCCTGGCTGATCACGCAGCGGCCAGCCGAAATCTCCAAGGGCGTGCTGAGCCAGGCCGACGGCTTGCTGGCCTTCACCCTCACCAGCTCCCAGGATCGCGACGCAATCGGCGGCTGGATCAAAGGCCAGGCTGACGCCGAGGCCGGACGCGCCATCCTCGCCTCCCTGCCCAGCCTGCAGCTCGGCCAGGGCGTCATCTGGATACCCCGCCGCGGGATCCTGGAGACTGCGCAGTTCCCGAAGAAGGCCACGTTCGATAGCTCGCGCACGCCGAAGCGCGGAGAGGTGGTGCGCACCGCCACCCTTAAGTCGCTCGACCTCGGCGCCCTGAAGGAGCGGCTCGTCGCCGTAGAGCAGGAGGCGAAGGCCAACGACCCCAAGGTGCTGAAGGCGGAGATCGCGCGGCTGACGGCGGAGCTGAAGAAGGTGCCGCCGGCCGGGGCATCAGATGCGGTTGTCGAGCGGGCGAAGCAGGAGGGCTACAACGCTGGCCACTCCGCAGGCTTCCTCGAGGGCGTTGCCGAGGGTGAGAAGCGCGGCAACCCCGCGGGCCAGGCGCTGATGCTCACCCGGGCGCAGGCCGCGCTGAATTCCCTCCGCGTGGACAAGGATGAGGTTCCGACCGCGTCGACTGCCCCCCGCCCCCCGCAGGCCGCCGTCCGGCAGGCTGCGGCGCCGTCACCACCTCCTGCGCGGCCCGCGGCGCCGACGCGTAGCAGGCCCGCCATCCAAGACGACAGCCTGACGCCCGCGAAGCAGAAGATCCTCGACGCGCTGGCCTGGGGCGAGCAGCTGCAGCGACAGGAAGGCGCCTCGACATCCAAGGTGGTGATCGCCTTCCACGTGGGCATGAACGCCAACGGCGGCGGCTTCAACAATTATCTGGGCGCGCTCCGCAGCTCCGGCTTCATCACCTATCCCCAGCCCGGCATGGTCGCGCTCACCGATGACGGCCGTGCACGCGCCACGGCGCCGTCCGCGATCAGCAATTCCGAGGTGCAGGAGGCCGCCCTTGCCAAGGTGCAGCCGCAGCACCGCCGCGTCATGGAGATCGTGCTGCGGGCCTACCCGGACCAGGTGAGCCGCGAGGACGTCGCCGCGGAGGTCGGGATGAACGCCGGGGGCGGCGGCTTCAACAACTACCTCGGCCGCCTGCGCTCCCTCTTGATGCTCGACTACCCAGCGCCTGGCTTCGTGCGCGCCACCGACTTCCTGTTCCCGGAGAACCACCAATGAAGACCCGAGACGAACTCGGCGCGCGCGTGCGCACGACCATCCGCGTCCACCTGGACCGCTTCCGGCCGGACGTGGAGGTCACCGACGAGAGCCGGCTGCTGGATGGCGGCCTCAAGCTCGACAGCCTCGACCTGGTGGAGATCGCGATGGAGCTGGAGGACCAGCTCGATATGGAGATCTCGGACGACGAGCTGGACGCGGTGAGCACGGTTGGGGAGTTGATCGGGCACCTAGCCCGCAAGCTCGGCCTCGTCGAGGTGCCGGCGTGACCGGGCCCCGCGAGCTGATCGTCGACCTCTTCGCCGGCGGCGGCGGGGCATCCACCGCGATCTTGGCCGCCACCGGCCGACATCCCGACGTCGCGGTGAACCACAACGCGGCCGCTATCGGCGTGCACCAGGCGAACCACCCGTCGACCCGGCACTACACCTGCGACGTCCGCGAGGTCGATCCGGTCCAGGCCTGCAGCATCGATGGCGTGCAGCAGCCGGTGGGCCTGATGTGGGCTTCGCCGGACTGCACCCATTTTTCGAAGGCCCGCGGCGGCAAGCCCGTGGAGAAGGGCATCCGCAGCCTCGCCGACGTCGTGGTGGTCTGGGCCCGCGCGGTCCGGCCGCGCCTGATCCACCTGGAGAATGTCGAGGAATTCCAGGATTGGGGTCCGGTGCTGGACAACGGCCAACCTTGTCCTGAGAGCAAGGGCCTAGACTTCCGGCGTTGGGTGAAGGACCTCGAGGCGCTCGGTTACGTCGTCGACTGGCGCGAGCTCGTCGCCGCCGACTACGGCGCCCCGACTACGCGCAAGCGGCTCTTCCTCATCGCCCGCTGCGATGGCGAGCCGATCCGCTGGCCGCAACCGACGCATGCGAGCCGCGCCAAGCTGGCGAAGGGCGACCTGTTCAACGGCCACCTGAAGCCGTGGCGGGCGGCGGCGGAGATCATCGACTGGAGCATCCCGGTCCCCAGCATCTTCGGCCGGAAGCGCCCTCTGAAGCCGAAGACCCAGGCCCGCATCGCCAAGGGCCTGAAGCGCTACGTCATCGACACCCCAACGCCCTTCATCGTGCCCGTGACCCACACGGCCGACGGCGCGCGCTCGCCGCGGTCCGCCGCCGAGCCATTGCAGACTATCACCAGGGCGAAGGGCGGCGAGCTGGCGGTGGCGGCGCCTTCGATCCTGCCCGTGACCCATGCCGGCAGCGATGAGCGGGTCTACGATCCGCGCGATCCCCTGCGGACGATCACCGGCGCTAACCGCGGGGAGATCGGCCTGGCCTCGGCCATGCTCGTCCCGCGCTACGGCGAGCGGGACGGCCAAGAGCCGCGCGTGCGAGACATCGGCGACCCCTATCCCGTCGTTGTCCCAACCGGGAACGGCGGCGACCTCGCGTCGGTCTACCTGGAGCAGGCGAACACCCGCGACGTCGGCGCTGACGCTGGCCAGCCGGCGCGCACCATCACCGGCAAGGGGAAGCAGGGTGTGGTCGCCGCCCAGTTGGGCCGCGAGACGCTCATCGGCGGCGCCAGCGTGGGTGTCGGCGGCCGTGCCGGTCAGAGCCCTCCGCGCGGCCTCGGCGACCCGCTCCACACGGTAACCGCGAAGGCCGACCGGGCCGTGACAACTGCGTTCCTGAAGCGCCAGTTCGGATCGACAGTCAGCGGCCGAGATCTCCACGAGCCCGCGCCGGTCGTGATGCCGGATGGCACGGGCGGCAAGGTCGGCGTCGTGGCAGCCTTCATGCAGAAGACCGAATATGGCGGCGCAAACGGCGCGAACGTCTGGCCGGAGGAAGAGCCTCTGCGCACCGCTACGGCCACCGGAGGATTTTCCCAAATCGCGGCCTCGATGATCCAGCACAACGGAGACCAGGTCGGCCGGCCGGCAACGGAACCGCTGACGACGCTCACGCATCGCTGCACCCAGCAGCAGGTCCTCGCGACCACCATCGACAAGTACTACGGCTCTGGCGTCGCGGCAGACGTCGAGGAGCCGCCCGACACCGCGACCGACAAGGCGCGGTTCGGTCTCGTCGGCGCATTCATGGAGCAGGCCAACACCGGGATGGTGGGCCATCCGATGGAGCGACCGCTCAGCACGATCGTGGGCGGCGGCGGCGAGCATGTCGGCTGGGGATCGACCCAGCGGCTGATCGAAGTGGGCATGGTGCCCGCCAACGACGACGGCTCCAGCGCACGCCAGCGGGTGATCGAGTTTCTCTGGGAGCACTTCGGCGAACCGACCGAGGGCGAGTGGGCGGACCCGACCGGGTCACCGGGCGCGCGCCTCAAGTTCGGCCTCGTCATCCTCGGCGGCGCCGTCTGGCAGATCGTGGACATCGGCATGCGCATGCTGGTGCCGCGGGAGCTGTTCAACGCCCAAGGCTTTCCCCCGACGTACATCATCGAAGTCACCTTCGACGGCCGACCGGTCACCAAGACCGCGCAGACCAGCATGGCGGGCAACAGCGTAAGTCCGCCGCCCGCCGAGGCGTCGCTGCGCGCCAACCTGACCTGGATGGACCTCCCGGAGAGGATCGCGGCGTGACCGACCGGGCCGAGGTCTTCCGCGAGTGGTTCGCCGTCACGCCGTCAGCGTCAAGGATCCTCGACGCGCTCTATGAGGCCAGCGGCCGCGTTGTCGCGCACCAGGTCCTGCGTGCCGTCTCGCAGCAGACCAGGAACGGCGTCGAGCTCAGCATCAAGTTCCTGCGGGCCGCCATGGACCCCGGCGCCATCGCGAACGAGATGGGCGAGGGCTACCGCCTCACCCTGGCCGGACTGAAGGACTGTGACCGCGCCCTCGAGGATGCGGTGCAGCGGGAGCGGGCGGCGTGAGGGCGCTGGATCTCTACGGCGGCGCCGGGCTTGTCGCTGACGGCCTGAAGGCGGCCGGGTTCGAACCCTGGGGCGTCGATCTTACATTCCAGCGCAGCTATCCGGGGCCGTTCATCCAGCACGACGCCCTAACCCTCGACGAGCGGCTCCTGGACGCCTTCCCGGCGATATGGGCCAGCCCGCCCTGCAAGAAGGACACCCCGCTGCACGCCTCCGCCAGGCGCGAGGAGCGTGCGCACGGCCGGGCGGAGAAGCTCCACCCCGACCTGATCACCCCCACGAGGGTCATACTGCAGCGCTGGGCGGCGCGCACCGGCGGCAAGTATGTGATCGAGAACGTGGCCACGGCGCCGCTGCTCAACCCGGTGATCCTGTGCGGGTCGATGTTCGGCCTCGGCGTGACCGACGCCGGCCGCCGCTTCCACCTCGAGCGCCACCGCAAGTTCGAGACGAACTGGCCGCTCACCCCGCCCGGTCCATGCCGCCACCAGCGTCCGGTGGTGTCGATCGCCGGCGGCCACGCCCGCAATCGATCCGCCGCGGACGGCGGCCGCCAGAAGCGGGGGAGCTGGGAGCGGCCCCACCCCGAGATCATGCGCCTGGCCATGGGCCTCGAGCGCCAACTGACCGGCGGTGAGATCGATCAGGGCATCCCGCCCGCCTACGCCGAATGGGTCGGTGTGCAGCTGGCCCGCGAAGTCAGAAACATCAGGAAAGCAGCATGACCAAAGCCCCGCAGGATCCGCAGTCGCTCCGCCACGAGCTGGAGGGCAACGCCCAGGTCAATGCCGCCGCCCGCTTCTGGACAATCATCCAGGCGCAGGAGCTGCAAGAGAACCCCCATCTGCGGCCGAACCAAGCCTCCGACTTCGGCGACGACCGCCGCAAGATCGCGCTCATCGGGCTTGTCGGCCGGCGCGTCGTGCGCCTCATCTTCGGCGTCCTGCTGCGGGAGGTGACCCGGCGTCCCGGCGTGTTCAGCCAGGCCGTGGCCTCCCTCGCCGACGGCATGGTCGCCGAGATCGGGGAGAACCTTCAGGCCTTCCCGATTGAGGAGCGGATCAGGGCCTTCACCGGACTGACCCAGGTGCTGGCCTCCGGCATGCAGATCGGCCTGGCCGCGCCCGATGAGGCCGAGAGCGAAGCGGAGGAGCCCGGCCGGTGACCCGCCCCGAACTCGATCATCGCCGCCGAGCGGAGCATTTCCACCGCCGTGCGCAGAAGGCCGAGGGCGCGCTGGCCGCCAGCTTCCACGCGGCGCTGTTCTGGCGCGACGCCTACCAGCGCGCCCGGAGCAACCGCAACACACTCAAGCGCAAGCTGAACCGCGCCCGCGCCGCTCTGCGGGCCGCACGATGGGCGGACCCCGTCACCCGGATCATCGAGCTGGGGCGACTGTTTCCCTGATGACCCGCCGCGCCGCGATCCGCCAAGCTGATGTCGACGTGCTGATCCGGCGCGCGGTCGCGTGCGGGCTGATCGTCGAAGCTGTGGAGATCACTGTGGACGGATCGGTTCGCATCTTGACTCACCGGCCAACCGGCGGCGTCGCCTTGAACGACGACGAAAGCTGGGTGGACCTTGCCGGCCAGACGCAGGATCACGGACGTGCCTAAGGGGCTCAAGCCGGTCAGGCGCACCCTCGCGACCGGCGAGGCCCGGATCTACTGGTATCACCGCGCCACCGGAAAGCGGCTGAAGCGCGATCCCAGGACCGCCGCGGGCATGCTGGAGGTCAAGGGGCTCGATGAAAGCGCCGTTGCCCTAACCCAGGCGCAGAACGCCGCCACGGGCTCCCTGGCGGCGCTGTGGACGGCATATCGCGGCGACCCGGCCTCTCCGGACAAGGACATCAAGCTCGGGAGCCCCGAGTGGCGCTCCCTGAAGCCCAGGACCCGCAGCGATTATCAGAAGGTCCGCGACTGGCTCGGAAAGGGCGCCGAGAAGGGCGTCGTGCGGGCGATCACCTCCCAGCAAGTCCTGGCGCTGCGGGACAAGGCATTCGAGGCCAAGGGCCGGCGCTTCGCCAACTACGTGGTAACGGTCCTGCATATCGTGCTGGGCTGGGGCAAACTCCGCGGCTGGTGCGATTCCAACGCTGCGCATGGCGTTCCGTCTATCCGCCGCCCCACCGGCCAGAAGAAGATCAACCGCGCTTGGTCACCGGAGGAGGTCGCCGCCTTTGCCCTAGCCGCCCCGACACAGCTCATGGTGCCTTTCGCGCTCGGCCTGTTCGCCGGCATGCGCGAAGGCGACGCCCTGCGCGTCACATGGTCGGCCGTCACCGCCGGCCGCTTGGAATGGATCGCCGGCAAGAACGGCGAGGAATGCGAGGCGCCGATCACCGGACCGCTGCGGCTGGTCCTCGACGAGGCGCGCACCAGGCGCAGCAATACGGCCCTCCAGATCGCCATCAACAGTCGCGGTCAGCCATGGACCGAAAGCGGCTTCCGCGCCTCGTTCTTCAAGCTGATCCGCAGGCTGGTCCACGAGGGCCGCCTGAAGCCCGGCTGTACCTTCCACGGCCTGCGCCACACGATCGGATCGCATGCGGCGAACCAGGGCCATAGCGACCGCCAAGTGGCTGCGTCCATCGGCGACCGGAGCCCTGCGATGGCCCAGATTTATGCCCGCGACGCCGATCGACGGACCGCTCAGACGGCGATTCTCGAGGCCGCGCAGAAACGCTTCGCGAACGTCGATTGGAAAACGCCATTGGAAAACGGTCAACCGCCGCGCCAAATCGCGGCGCCCAAAACGGCGGAAAACACCTGAAAAAACAAGGTGGTGCCTGGGGGCGGATTCGAACCACCGACACGCGGATTTTCAATCCGCTGCTCTACCAACTGAGCTACCCAGGCGAGGGCCGCCAACGCGGGAGCCGCGTCTATAAAAGAGCGGCCAAGGGAAGTCCAGCAAGCGCACGTCAGTCGTCGGGCGCATCCTCGCCGGGGCCCTGCTCGTCCTCGGCGGCGGGGATGGCGTAGCGCCCCGAGAGCCAGCGCTGCAAGTCCAGATCGGTGCAGCGCTTGGAACAGAACGGGCGGTGCGCTGGGTCGATCGGCTTGCCGCAGATGGGGCATTTCGGCGCGCTCATTGGGCGGCGACCTCCAGGCGTCCCCGGGGAATGTCCGAGGCAGCTTGAACGGTGAAACGCGCGCCGAGCGCTTCGGTGAGCTTGGGTAGGAGCGGCGCGGCCGCTTCGGCCACGGATGGGGCGGCGCGGGCGACCAGGCGGGCGCCCCGCTGCGCCTCGCCTTCGGCCTGCAGCCGACGGATCAGCCGCTGCGCCAGGCTGCGGTCGCTAAGCGCGCCATCCTCGGCGAGCAGGATCTCTGCGATCGGCCGGGTACGGCGCGGCAGCGACAGCTCCATGGTGCCCAGGCGGCCCACCGGACCGATGGCGACGCCGGGATTGTCGGGGCCGAACGCGGCGCGGGCGGCCGCGAGCAGAGCGACTCCGTCATGGCCGCGGCCCACCAGATCGATCACCACGATCCCGCCCAAGCTCTTCAGCCGCAGCAGGCGCGCCACCGAGCCGAGCGCCGCCAGGTTCGCCTGCCGCGTGACGCGTTTGGCGTCAGCCCCCTTGCGCTCGCCAAGGTCGATGTCGACGGCCACCAGCGCCCGCGTGGGCTCGATGGCGAGACTGCCGCCGCCGGGCAACGGGTGCACGATCTCCAGGGCCTCCGCCTCGGCTTCGTCGGCCATCTCGCGGGCCGCCCGGCCGGTGATGATCTCGGCGTCCCGGACCAGCTCACGCAGTTGCGTCTCAAGGCCCGGCGCCGGCGCGGCCAGCCGTGGCGCGCCCTCGGCCAGGCCCAGGGCGCGGGCGATAGCCAGCTTGCCCCGCCGCGGCT
>JAQGIJ010000558.1 GCA_028291285.1 Phenylobacterium sp.
GCTCGACGGACGAGGAAGCCGAGCGGATGTACCGTGACTTCTGCGAGCTGGTCACGCCGGAGGAGGCCTTGGGCTATCTGGGCTGGACCTTCGGCGGCTACGACTTCAGCCAGTACGACTACAACGCGCCGTTCCCGGATCTCGACGAGACCGCCGGCAAGGAGGCGTTCCAGAGCGCCGCGGCGCGCTTCAAGAGCTACGCCAAGGCGAACAACTTCACGCTCCTGGAGACGGCGATCCGCGTCGCGACGCCCCGGCCGCAGTTCGTCGGAAACCCTGAGAAGGTCGCCGACACCCTGGAGCAGTGGTTCCGCGGCGGGGCGGCCGACGGGTTCATCCTGGGACTCGGCACGCCGGTGCAGGGGATCCCGAACTTCATGGAGCTGGTGACTCCGGTGCTGCAGAAGCGGGGCCTGTTCAGGACCGAGTACGAGGGCTCGACGCTGCGCGAGCATCTGGGCCTGCCGTTCCCGCAGAACGTCCACACCCAGCATGATCGCCAGGCGCTGGCCTGATCAACCCAGCTGATCTTGGAAGGGAACACCACATGCCATTGTCGCCACCACCCGAGCTGGGCGCGCGGATGCTCCCCGAGGACGCCTATTCCGGGAAGGTGGTGATGGTCACCGGCGGCGGGACCGGCCTTGGCAAATCGATCGCCATGGAGTTCGCGCGCCTCGGGGCAAAGGTGGCGATCGTCAGCCGCACCAACTTTCAGGGCGGCGTGGACGCCATCCGGGCCATGGGCGCAGAGGTGGTCGGCGTCCCCATGGACGTGCGCGACCCGGCTTCCGTGGCCGCCTGTTTCGACGCCGTCGAGACAGCGCTCGGTCCGGTCGACGTGCTGGTCAACAACGCCGCCGGCAATTTCGAGGTCCCGGCCGATCGCATGAGCGCCAACGCCTGGAAGACCGTGGTCGACATCGTGCTGAACGGCACATTCTACTGCACGCGCGAGTTCGGCAAACGCCGGCTGGCGGCCGGCAAGGGCGGGGCGGTTCTCAACGTGGGCGCGCCCTATGCGGCCACCGGCGGGCCGTCCACGGCGCATTCGGCTGCGGCCAAGGCCGGCGTGGTCAACCTGACCTGGTCGCTCGCTGTGGAGTGGGCGGCGGACAACATCCGCATCAACACCCTGCACCCGGGCTTCTATCCCGAGCGCGACCGCAGCAACCAAAGCGTCGAGGCCGGCTCGAGCGCGGCCACGCTGGACGCTCAGATCGCGCGACGGCTCGAAACCATCCCGGCCGGACGCGTCGGCCAGGCGCGCGAGCTGGGCTGGCTGGCCACCTTCCTGTGCTCGGACTACGCCAACTACATCACCGGGCAGGCGATCGTGCTGGACGGCGGCAACTGGCTGCGTCGCTGGCACTCCACACCGTTCGAGCCGATCCGTGAGTCCTTCGACCGTCGCAAGCGCGAAGCCGAAGCCGCGACCGCTGGGAGCCACTGAAGATGCCGCTCGCGCCCTCCATCACGGCGGACAAGCCCATGCTGCCGCCGGGCGTTTTCGCGGGCCAGGTGGCCCTGATCACCGCGCCCGGCGATGTCATCGGCCGCGCGATCGCTGTCGAGCTCGCGCGTTGCGGCGCGCGCGTGGTCCTCGCGGCGGAGTCCCCCGAGGTCGAGGGTCTGGCCGAGGCGGTATCCCAGGCCGGCGGCTCCGCGACGACGATGACGGTGCGCTTGCTCGAGCCTGCCGCGGTGAAGGCGGCGTTCGACGAGATCGAGGCGAGCCTCGGTCCGGTGACCATCCTGGTGAACAATGCGCCCGCCATGCCGGACATGCCGGTCGAACTGATGACCCTCGAACGCTGGAGCGCGGTCACCCACGGCATTGCCGATCGGACCTTCAATGCGTGCCGCGAGCTCGCCCTGCGGCGGATCGCCGATGGCAAAGGCGCGAGCATCGTGAACAGCGGCACGCCCTATTATGACACCGGCGGCGCGGGACGGGCCGACGCGACCGCGGCGAAGGCGGCGGTGATGAACCTGACGAAGTCGCTGGCCGTGGAGTGGGCGCCCTACGACATCCGCGTGAACGGCGTGGCGCCGGGCTATATCGATGGGGCGGAGCCCGGACCGGTCAGCGACCAGGAGCTTGCCCAGACGGTGCCCGCCGGCCGCCTGGGCCAGGCGCAGGAGGTCGCCTGGTGCGTGGCCTACATGTGCTCGCCGTTCGCGGCCTACCTGACGGGGGCGACCATCGCCATCGACGGGGCGAGCTGGCAGCGCCCGGGCCGCAGCCCGCCGCGGTTCGAGCCGATCCGCGACCGGTACGAGCAGGCCACCAAGAGCTGAGCCGCCGGTCGCGGCTCAGCGGCCTTTGAACTGCGGCTCGCGGCGCTCGCTGCGGGCGGCGCGAGCCTCCTGATAGTCCTCGGACTTATAGATGGCGGTGAGCGCCACCATCTCGTTGCGCAGGTTCTCGCGGATCGCCGGGCCGTAGAGCCCGTCGACCAGCTGCTTGGCGAGCATGACGTTCATCGGCGGCTTGGCGGCGATCTCGCGGGCCAGAGCCAAGGCCTCCGCGTCGAGCTGGTCTCGCGGCACGACCATGTCGACGATGCCCCACGCCAGCGCTTCCTGGGCGCTGAATGCCCGCCCAGTCATCACCAGCAGCTTGGCGCGGGAGGGCCCGGCGATCGCGGCCAGGAGCGAGGTCGCGCCACCGTCGCTCATGATCCCCCAGTCGATCTCCGGCAGCCGCATCTTGGCGTCGTCGGCGGCGATGCGGATATCGGCCTTCAGCGCGTTCTGCAGGCCCCCGCCGATGACGTGGCCCTGCAGGGCCACGACGATCGGCTTTTGCGTGTCCATCATGCCGATCTTCTTGCGAAGGCTGCGGCTGAGGTGCTCGAAGTCGCTGAGGCCGGTCACCCGCTTGCCCAGCACGGCGGTGTCGCGTCCGGCGCAGAACGATGGCCCGTTGCCCCGCAGCAGGATCACCCGCGCCTCGGGGTCGTCGCGGGCCTGGTCCATCAGTTCGCCCATCAGAATCGCCGCGGCGTCGTCCAAGGCGTTATGCCTGTCCGGCCGGTTCAGCGAGACGATCCCGACGCGATCCTTCACCTCGTACAGCACAGCCGGTTCTTCAGACATTCCACCGCTCTCCCTGGGGCGGGCATTTCCCGCAGCCCGCGCGGCGCAATCTAGCGCTCCTTTCGACATGGACCCGAAGGGGGAATTTCGCGCGATTGATGCCCCACGCTAATAATCCCTCCGATAGCCTCTGCGGCGCGCCTCCAACCCCTCAGCTGAGCCCCGATGACCCGTATCGCCATCATCTATTACAGCGCCACCGGCCGGAATCATCAGATGGCCTGCGCCGTGGGGGAGGGCGCGCAGGCGGAAGGCGCCCAGGTGC
>JAQGIJ010000582.1 GCA_028291285.1 Phenylobacterium sp.
CCAGCGCAAGGGCGGACGCCGCCCCGATCAGTTTCAGCTTCATCAGATCGCCTCCTCAAGCGCCGTTTTCCACGGCTGTGCGCTTCCGCGAGATCTCGCGGTGCGTGCTGTCCCCAGGCGCGGATAATCCTTGCCCGTCAGCCGAGAGTACGATCCGCTCAGTCTTCAGCGCCTCCCACCAACTAAGTTGCTAACTTTTGATGTGCTCGGCCACGCGCAACCGAGTAACGCCGGATTGCCCGGGACAAATCGCCGAACCAGGTCCCAAGCTAGTCTCATCACAGCTCGGTGAATTCAGACGCATCGGGGGCTCCGGGACGTTCAGGCGCGCTGGTCGGCGGCGAAGGTCCTGGCGATCGGTCGCCGGAAGTCCAGCTACGTCGCCGCGGCTCCATATTGGCGCCACGATTCACCCTCAGCCTGGAGGCTGAGATCAGATTCCGCCCCGAGATCCAGACCTAGGGCCGCCCCGCAGGGAGTGGCCCTATTTGTTTTGGGGATGCTGCGATCCTGCTGAGCTTATTTCTCGCCGCCGGCCGATGGTCGGAGCGACAGGATTTGAACCTGCGACCCCTTGACCCCCAGTCAAGTGCGCTACCAGACTGCGCTACGCTCCGACGCCTCGCGGCGAGGCGGCCTTATAGGCGGGCGATCGCGCCGGCCGCAATCCCAAACCTTCCCAGAGCCTTCCTTGAGCCTTCAACGGCCGCGGTTCATCCAGCTGATCAGCGGCAGGATGGGCAGGCCCCAGCCGATGCCGACGACCAGGTAGAAGACGAGCTGAGCAGCCCACTGCCTGGGCACGTGGTCGGCGACCTTGGAGGCCACCACCATATAGGCGGCGAGGAAGGCCAGGATGCCGAAGAGGCCGATCAGCTTGCGGAGGCGGGCGGACATGGCCGCCTCATAGCGGGGCTGGGCGACGGGCGGAAGCGTGGACGCGCACGCGTTTTCCGGGTAGCGAGCGCGCAGTTCCCGTAGCGAAAGGGCGCGGCCGCCGCCCCATGACCTCGTTCCTGCGTTCCGACCGCTCACGCGCCGTCGCCGTCTGGCTGTTCGCCGTGGCGGCGCTGGTGCTGGCGATGGTGGTGGTGGGCGGATCGACGCGGCTCACCGGCTCCGGGCTCTCGATCACCCAGTGGCGACCGGTCACCGGCGCTGTCCCGCCGCACTCCCCGGCCGACTGGCAGGCGGAGTTCGCCCGCTACAAGGCGATCCCGCAGTACCAGCTGGTCAACCGCGGCATGACCCTGGCCCAGTTCAAGACCATCTACTGGTGGGAGTGGGCGCACCGGCTGCTGGGCCGCCTGGTGGGCGTGGCCTTCTTCGTGCCCTTCGTGGTCTTCGCGGTCCGGCGGGAGATCCCCCGGCGGCTGTTCCTGCGGCTGGGCGGCCTTTTCATCCTGGGCGGCCTGCAGGGCCTGGTCGGCTGGTGGATGGTGGCCAGCGGCCTGGCGGCCCGCGTCTATGTCGCGCCCGAGCGGCTGATGATCCACCTGGGCCTGGCGTTCGCGCTGCTGGGCGCGCTCGTCTGGACGGCGCTCGACGCCTGGGGCGGCTGGGCGCGCCAGACCCTGCCCAGCCCCTGGGGACGCCGCGCGCTGTGGCTCCTGGGACTGATCTATCTGCAGGTGCTGCTGGGCGCGCTGGTCGCCGGCAACCACGCGGGGCTGGTCGACAACGACTGGCCGCTGATGAACGGCCGCTTCTTCCCGGCGGACTACGCGGGCCCGGGCTTCTGGGCCACGCTGGCGCACAGCCAGGCGGCGGTGCAGCTGCACCACAGGCTGGCGGCGTACCTGCTGGTCTTCGCCGCCCTCGTCTTGGGCGTCACCGCCTGGCGCTCCGCCGAGCTCGCCCGGGACGCCAAGCTCCTGGCCCTGTCGGTGACCGCGGCCGTGCTGCTGCAGGCCTGCCTGGGCGTGGTCACCCTGCTGATGGTGGCTCCGCTGGGGCTCAGCCTGGCCCACCAGGTGATGGCGGCCATCACCCTGTGCCTCGCCGCCGCCTTCGCCTGGCGCGCGCGCCGGCCATGACGCATGAAATGCGCGGTATTATCCTACCGCATAATGTAAGTGATAGAAAATACAGGGCTTTTCAGAAGTCGCACAATTCCTGCCGACTTGACTTCCGCGCCCGCCCTGGGCATATGCGCGCCTCACCTCGGGGCGTGTATCGGTCCCGGCAAGCTATACGGATCGCTCCCATGATGAAGACCACGGCTTCGCTGAAGCCCGCCGAGGTCGAGAAGAAGTGGATCGTTGTCGACGCCCAGGACGCCGTTGTCGGCCGCCTGGCGTCGTTCATCGCCAATCGTCTTCGCGGCAAGCATCGGCCCGACTACACCCCGCACGTGGACTGCGGCGACTTCGTCGTCGTCGTCAACGCCGGCAAGGTGCGCTTCACCGGCCGCAAGCTGCAGAACAAGATCTACTACTGGCACACCGGCCATCCGGGCGGCGTCAAGGAGCGCACCGCGGAGAAGATCCTCGGCGGCCGCTTCCCCGAGCGCGTGCTGGAGAAGGCCGTGGAGCGCATGCTGCCCAAGGAAAGTCCGCTCGCCCGCAAGCAGCTGACGCACCTGCGGATCTACACCAGCGCCGAGCACCCGCACGCGGCGCAGAACCCCGAGACCATCGCGTTCGCCGATCTGAACGCCAAGAACGTGCGGAGCGCCTGAGCATGTCCGAGACCCCCACCACCACCGACGAAGGTTTCGAAGCCCTCCGCGGCCTCGGCACCCAAGGCGCCGAAGAGACCGTGGTCCGCGAGCCGAAGATCGACGCCCAGGGCCGCGCCTACGCCACCGGCAAGCGCAAGAACGCGGTCGCCCGCGTGTGGATCAAGCCCGGCAAGGGCCAGATCACCATCAACGGCCGCGACCAGGAGATCTACTTCGCCCGCCCCGTGCTGCGGATGATGATCGCCCAGCCGCTGGAGATCGCCGACCGGCTCGGCCAGTTCGACGTCATCGTCTCGGTGCAAGGCTCGGGCCTTTCGGGCCAGGCGGGCGCGGTTCGCCACGGCATCTCCAAGGCGCTGACCTATTACGAGCCCGGCCTGCGCGCCGTGCTGAAGCCGCACGGCTTCCTGACCCGCGACTCGCGCGTCGTGGAGCGGAAGAAGTACGGCAAGGCGAAGGCCCGACGCAGCTTCCAGTTCTCGAAGCGCTAAAGCCGCGCGCGATCACTCGCGTTTTCCGGAAAGGGCGCTTCGGGCAACCGAGGCGCCCTTTCTCTTTTCTGGATGGTCCTGAGCCCCATGGCCCACACGGTCTTCATCGACGGCGAAGCCGGCACTACCGGCCTGCAGATCCGCCAGCGGCTGGAGCGCCGCCCTGACCTCGAGATCGTCTCGATCGATCCCGCGCGGCGCAAGGACGCCGGGGCGCGCGCCGAGCTGCTGAACGGCGTCGACGCGGTCGTGCTCTGCCTGCCGGACGAGGCTGCGCGCGAGGCGGTCTCGATGATCACCTCCAACAGCGTGCGGGTGGTCGACGCCTCCACCGCCCACCGGGTGTCCCCCGACTGGGCCTACGGCTTCCCGGAGATGGGCCAAGCGCAGCGGGCGGCGATCCGCGGGGCGACCCGCGTGGCCAATCCGGGCTGCTATCCCACCGGCTTCATCGGCCTGGTGCGCCCGCTGGTGGCCGCGGGCCTGATCCCGGCCGCCTTCCCGCTCACCGTGAACGCCATCTCCGGCTATTCCGGCGGCGGGCGCGGGCTGATCGAGGAGTTCGAAGCCAGGCCCGGCCCACAGGGCACGAACGACGCCTACCGCATCTATGGCCTCAACCTGGCGCACAAGCACCTGCCGGAGATGCAGGCGCACGCGGAGCTGGCGCATCCGCCGCTCTTCGCGCCCTCCGTCGGCCGCTTCGCCCAGGGGATGATCGTCGAGGTCCCGCTGCAGCTCTGGGCCATGCCGGGCAAGCCCTCGCCGGCCGACCTGCACGTCGAGCTCACCGCGGCCTACGCCGGCGAGGCGTTCGTCGAGGTGGCCAGCGGCGCCGAATGCGCCGAGCTGCAGAAGACCCGCGCCGGCGCCGGCGGCCATGTGCCGGCGCTGGACCCGGAGGCGCTCAACGGCAGCAACCGGATGAGGCTGTTCGTCTTCGGCGACGCCTCGGGAACGCAGGCCCGGCTCGTGGCCCTGCTCGACAACCTCGGCAAGGGCGCCTCGGGCGCAGCGGTGCAGAACCTCAACCTGATGCTGGGCCTCGACGAGGGGGCGGGGCTTTAAGTTGCATCCGAGACGGGCTCGCGGTCGTATTCCCGGCATGAGCCCTGATCGTCGAACCTTCCTCGCCACCGCCGCCGCGCTCGCGCTGACGCCGGCCGCGGCGTTCGCCGCCGACCGCTACGCCAGCTCGCCCTGGCGCAAACTCTCCGACGCCGACTGGAAGAAGCGGCTTTCGCCGGACGCCTTCGACGTCCTGCGCCACGAGGGCACCGAGGCCCCGGGGTCGAGCCCGCTGCTGAAGGAGCACCGTAAGGGGACCTTCGCCTGCGCCGGCTGCGGGCTGGCCCTCTTCAAGTCGGACTGGAAGTTCGAGAGCGGGACCGGCTGGCCGAGCTTCTACACCACCATCCCCGGCGCGCTGGCGACCCGGACCGATCACAAATTG
>JAQGIJ010000601.1 GCA_028291285.1 Phenylobacterium sp.
GCACGTTGTTGGTGTTGTCCGGCCCGCTGGTGATGTGCAGGAAGAAGACCAGGTGGATGCCCATCTGCGCCACGGCGAGGGTGACCAGGGCGGCCGGGATCGCCGGGCCCCACACCAGGTGGCTCCCGGCCACGTAGAAGGAAGCCGCGGTGAGGCCCGCTGCCAGGACCAGGCCGATGACATAGCCGCTGACGCCATCGGCCAGCGCGCCTTCCTCGAGGCGCTCCTCGCCCGGCGCGAGGTCGTCACGGTCGGGACCTCGGAGGTCTTCGGAAACGGTGTCGTCGGTCGGGCTCATGCGCCGGCTCCGAGCATGTAAACGACGGTGAAGAGGGCGACCCAGATGATGTCCAGCGTGTGCCAGAACAGATTGAAGCACAGCATCCGGCGCTGGATCGTGGGGCGGAAGCCCTTGACGCGGATCTGCGCCATCATGGTGCCGAGCCATAAGAGGCCCGCCGTCACGTGCACGCCGTGGCAGCCCACCACCGCGAAGAAGGACGACAGGAAGGCGCTGCGCTGCGGCCCGGCGCCCATCTGGATCAGGTTGGCGAACTCCGTCACCTCGAGCGCGAGGAAGGCCAGGCCCAGCAGGCCGGTGACCAACAGCCAGACCTCGGTCCAGAGCATGTTGCGCCTCTGGGCGGCGACGGCCGAGAGCCCGCAGGCGAAGCTCGAGGCCAGCAGCAGGCTGGTCTCCGCCGCCACCCGCCAGGCCTCGAAGATCTGCCGCCCCGTCGGCCCGTCCGCCGTCGACTGGTTCAGCACGGCGTAGGCGGCGAAGAAGGCCGAGAACATGACGATGTCGGAGAGCAGGAACAGCCAGAAACCGTAGGCGACGATGATCCGCTTCGACGCCGGCCCGCCCTCGCCATGGCCGGTCGCCACCCCGTGCTCGTGCGCGCGGTGGCCCAGACGGTGCGGGTCGCTGGGCCGCGGCCGTGGGGCGGGCGCCTCGGGACGGGCGGCGACGTCGCTCATGCCGGCCGCCCGCCCTGCTCGGCGATCCAGTCCATCCGCGCCTGGCGCCGCGCCCGGTCGATGCGCGCGACCTCCTCGGCGGGAATCTCGTACTCGTCGATGTCGCGCCAGGCGAAAACCACGAAGGTCGCGTAGGCGCCGACCAGGCCCAGAATCAGCATCCACCAGATGTGCCAGATGAGGGCGAAGCCCATCACTGTGGCGAAGAAGGCGGTGACGAAGCCGGTGGGTGAATTGCGGGGCATCTCGATCGCCTTGTACTGCGGCTCCGGCGCCAGCTGCTGGGCGTCCAGCGCGGCCTGCTTGATCCCCCAGTAGGCCTCCTCCCCGTGCACGTCGGGCAGGACGGCGAAGTTGAACGGCGGCGGCGGCGATGCGGTCGCCCATTCCAGCGAGCGGCCGTCCCAGGGATCGCCGGTGACGTCGCGCAGCGCCTCGCGGTCGCGGATCGAGACCACTAGCTGGATCACCTGGGCGATCAGGCCGAGTGTCAGGATCACCACGCCAAAGGCTGCGAGGTAGAGCCAGGGCCGCCACTCGGGGATGTCGATTTTCTGCAGCCGCCGCGTCATGCCCAGCAGGCCCAGGATGTAGAGCGGCGCGAAGGTCACCCAGAAGCCCAGGAAGGCGAACCAGAAGGCGGCCTTGCCCCAGCCCTCGTGCAGGCGGAAGCCGAAGGCCTTGGGGAACCAGTACACGAACCCGGCGAAGGATCCGAACAGCACCCCTCCGATGATCACGTTGTGGAAGTGCGCCACCAGGAACATGGAGTTGTGCAGCAGGAAGTCGGACGGCGGGACCGACAGCAGCACGCCTGTCATGCCGCCGATCACGAAGGTGAAGATGAAGGCCAGCGCCCAGAGCATGGGGGTCTCGAACCGGATCCGACCGCCGTACATTGTGAAGATCCAGTTGTAGACCTTAACTCCGGTGCCCACGGCGATGATGGTGGTCGCGATGCCGAAGGTGGCGTTGACGTCGCCGCCCGCGCCCATGGTGAAGAAGTGGTGCAGCCAGACCGTGAAGCTGACGATGCAGATGAAGAGGGTCGCCGCGACCATCGAGCGGTAGCCGAACAGCGGCTTGGACGAGAAGGTCGAGAACACCTCCGAGAAGACGCCGAAGGCGGGCAGCACCAGGATGTAGACCTCCGGGTGGCCCCAGGCCCAGATCAGATTCACGAACATCATCATGTTGCCGCCGGCTTCGTTCGTGAAGAAGTGGAAGCCGAGGTAGCGATCCAGCGTCAGCATGGCGAGCGTCGCCGTGAGCACCGGAAAGGCGGCGATGATCAGCAGGCAGGAGCCCAGTGCGGTCCAGCAGAACATCGGCATGCGCATGTAGCTCATGCCCGGCGCACGCACCTTCAGGATGGTGGTGACGAGATTTATCCCGGTGATCAGCGTCCCCACCCCGGAGATCTGCACCGCCCATAGATAGTAGTCGACGCCGACCCCCGGCGAATAGCTGGTCTCGCTGAGCGGCGCGAAGGGCAGCCAGCCGGTGCGCGCGAACTCGCCCACCACCAGCGAGATATTGACCAGCAGCGCTCCCGTCGCCGAGAGCCAGAAGCCCACCGAGTTGAAGGTCGGGAAGGCTACGTCGCGCACGCCCAGCTGCAGCGGCACGACGAAGTTCATCAGCCCGATGACCAGCGGCATGGCCGCGAAGAAGATCATCAGCGTCCCGTGGGCCGAGAAGATCTGGTTGTAGTGCTCCGGCGGCAGGTAGCCGGGAGCGTTGATGGCGATGGCCTGCTGCGAGCGCATCATCATCGCGTCGATGAAGCCGCGGACCAGCATCACCAGGCCCAGCAGCATGTACATCACGCCGATCCGCTTGTGGTCGACGCTGGTGATCCACTCGTTCCAGAGATACGGCAAATAGCCCTTGACCACGATCCAGCCCAGCACCCCCAGGATCGCGAGGACGACGATCGCCCCGGCGATCAGCGGGATCGGCTGGTCGAAGGGAATCGCCGACCAGGTGAGCTTGCCAAGCATCCCTCAGCTCTCCTTCGGTGCGCTGCGCGGCGAGACGCCGGCCCCGCCGCGGCCGTTGCTGGGCCCCGACGCCGGCGGCACCTTCTGCGCCGCGATCGCCTGGAAGAGGTCCGGCTGCACCGCGCGGTAGGTGAAGGGCGCCACGTTCTGGCTCTGCTTGGCGAGCTGGCCGTAGGTCTGCAGGTCCAGCGCCGGGCCGCCGCCCGCGCGGGCCTGCGCGATCCAGGCGGCGTAGTCGGCGGCGGGCACGCTCCTGAGCTGGAAGTGCATGTCGGCGAAGCCGTCGCCGCTGAACATGGCGGAGCGGCCGTAGTAGGCGCCCGGATGGTCGGCCTGCAGGTGCAGGTCCGTCACCATGCCGTTCATGGCGTAGATCATGCTGCCCAGCTGCGGGACGAAGAAGGCGTTCATCACGCTCGCCGAGGTGATCCGGAACCGCACCGGCGTCCCGGCCGGCACGACCACCTGGTTGACGCTCGCCACCCCCTCGCGCGGATAGATGAACAGCCACTTCCAGTCGAGCGAGACGACGTCGATCTCCACCGGCTGAACCCCGGGCGGCGCCTTCAGCGGCCGGCCCGGATCGAGCTCGTGGGCGCTCACCCAGATCATTCCGCCTAGGAACAGGATCACCAGAAGCGGGATCGCCCAGACGATCAGCTCGATGCGGCCGGAGTAGGTCCACTCCGGCTGGTAGCGGGCGCGGGTGTTGGAGGCGCGGAACCACCAGGCGAAGGCGAAGCCCGCCAGGAGGGTCGGGATCACGATCGCCAGCATGATCGCCAGGGCGTCGATGGTGATGGTCTTCTCGTTGGCCCCGACGGGACCTTGCGGGTCGAGCACACCGCCCGAGCACGCCGCGAGCAGCAGCGTGGCCACCGCAAGCGCGCCGGCGCCCCGGGTGGCTCCGCGCAGCGCTACTCCGCGCCGTGGTCCGTCGTCGTCTACGTCCACTGCTGAACGCCCTCCGACCGAGACACATCGATGCGCCCCGAGCCGCCTCGGCGAGGGCTCCAAAGCCTAGACCCGCGCCCGCGGCGGCGCCTTCACATTTCGTAACCCCGGGCGGACGCCCGACGCTTCCGCGGCGGAACCAGCGCGCGGGTTTGCGGATTTGCCGTCGCAAGCCGGGAGACCAGCATGCCATCACGTGTGCGCGGGGCGCTCGACAGCCTCGCCAACAGCCGCGGTCGCTCCACCGAGCACCTGCTGATCGGCCTGGGCGTCACCACCGCCGCCGTGCTGGGCTCGGCGATCGTCGCCCGACGGAACGCGCCCACGGCGGACAATCCCGAAGTCTATTCGGACTATCAGGCGCTGGAGCAGCCCGGCTTCAAGCCGCCGCGGCCGGTCTTCGCGCTCGTCTGGCCGCCGCTGTTCCTGGTGCTCACCCTATCCGGCCTCAGGATCTGGAATGCGCCGAAGAGCGCGGCGCGGACCCAGGCGCTGGCCCTGTGGGGCATGGTGCAGGCGCTGAACGCACTGTGGATGGCGCTCGGCCCGCGTCGGCTTGGCGGCCAGCTCGCCACCGCCGTCACCTCGCTGGGGACCTCGGTCGCCTACGTCTGGCGCGCCCGCCGGGTCGACCCGCCGGCCGCGAGGATGGTCGCCCCCTACGTCGGCTGGATCGGCTTCGCCGGCGCCCTCACCGAGGAGCTCTGGCGCAACAACGTGCACAGGCCGACGATCCACTAGCCCTCGCCCGACGCTCCGTGGGGCGAGGGCATTGATCAATGCCCTTCGGGGTCGATGCGGTCGTCGTAGCCGTGGTTGGCGGAATAGAAGGCCAGCCACATGAGCAGGCCCGCCAGGGCGGCGACCACCAGGCAGCCGCCCACCACATAGGGCCAGATGGGCCCCAGGCTGCGCCAGCCGCCGCCCAGCTTGGAGCCTTCGAAGAAGGCCCAGCCGGCGAACACGGCGAAGGCGGCGAGTCCGAAAAAGGTCAGGCCCAGGACGATGGCGTGCTTGCGCATGGCCGAACTTCAATCCGGCAGCCGTAGCAGAGGTTCCGGAGAATTCGCTTTACAGGCGAATAGGTCGTCGAGTCAGAGCCGCGCCTTGCGTGCGCCGCCTACTCCGCCGCCTGGCGGGTGATGCCGATTTTCGGGGCGAGTTCGCCGGCGGCGTAGCGCTTGGCCATGGCCGACATCGGCAGGGGCTTGATCTTCGCGGCCTGGCCCGCGGCGCCGAACTCTTCCAGGCGCTGGCGGCAGACCGCGCGCATGGCCTCCATCGCCGGCTTGAGGTACTTGCGCGGGTCGAACTCGGAGGGGGTCTCGGCGAACACCTTGCGGATGGCGCCGGTCATGGCCATCCGGTTGTCGGTGTCGATGTTGATCTTGCGCACGCCGTGCTTGATGCCGCGCTGGATCTCTTCCACCGGCACGCCCCAGGTCTGGGGCATCTCGCCGCCGTACTTGTTGATCACGTCCTGCAGGTCCTGCGGCACCGAGGAGGAGCCGTGCATCACCAGGTG
>JAQGIJ010000647.1 GCA_028291285.1 Phenylobacterium sp.
GGCGAGTGCGGGCGGGGCCCGGCGGCGGGTTCGAGGCGGGCCTCGGCGCGCTCGCCCCGGCGGCGCCAGGCGATCGGCTCGCCGGCCCTGGGCCGATTGGCGGGCGCGAATCCCAGGCCGCGCAGGATCTCCTCGGCCTCGGCCTCGCTCCAGCCGAGCGCCTCGCGGGCCTGTCCGGAGAGCAGCACCCCGCCGCCCTGCCGGGTCGCGCCGCGCAGCAGCTCGTCGAGCCGCTCCAGCTGGTCCACCGGCGCGGCATGGCCGCGCACCGCTCGCAGGCCGTAGGCGGAGAGCACGCGGGCGCTGGGCCGGGGCTGCGGCAGCCGGCTGAGCACGTCGCTGGCGGGGCGCCATTCCGGCGCCTCGCGCGCGGCGAGCGCTTGGGTGAGCGCGCGGGCCAGGGGCTTGAGGAGGCCCGGCAGCCAGACGGAGAAGGCGCCGATGCGCACGCCCAGGCCGCGGAGCGCGCGACGCTCCACCTGGCTCAGCGCCTTGATCTCGTCGCGCACCTCGGCGCGGTCGAGCACGCCGCCCGCTTCGATCAGCCGGTAGGCGACGCCGCGCGCCAGACCCTTGAGCTGGCCTTCGGCGACCGCGGCCTCGAGCTTTCGCAGCGACGACAGCCGGCGCGCCGCCTCGCTGGCGACATAGGCCTCCAGCCGGCGGGCCGCGCGCTGTCGGGCCGCCTCGTGGCCGAGATCGCCGAACAGCCGCACCCGGGGCGCGAAGGCCTGGCCGCCGGCCAGCGCGCCGGCCGCCTCCCCGCGCCAGAGCACCACGCCGTCGGGCGTCAGCGAAAAGGCCTCGTCGGGCTCGGCCGCGAGCTTGCCCAGCCGCCGCGCGATCTCGGGGCCGACAGCGTGGGTCGCGGCGGCCCGCAGCGCCTTCTCCTCGAGCACGGACGAGCCCTGCGCGACCTCGAACCGCACGCCGGTGAGCCGGCCGACATAGTGCCCCTCGACGGTGACCGCCCCGTCGGCGGCGACGCCGGCCAGCATGTCCTCGCGCACCCGCAGGCCGCGCATCAGGGCGCTGGTCCGGCGGTCCACGAAGCGGGCCATCAGCTTCTCGTGCAGGGTGTCGGAGAGACGGTCCTCCAATCCCCGGGTCTGAGCTTGCCAAGCCCCCGCGTCGGCCAGCCAGTCCGGCCGGTTGGCCACATAGGCCAGCGTCCGTACGCTGGCGAGCCGGGCGGCCAGCGCGTCGATGTCGCCGTCCGTCCGGTCGAGGTAGGCGTACTGGCGCGCGATCCAGTCCTCCGGCACCCGGCGGCGCCCGGCGGTCAGGTGGAAGAAGAAGTCCTTCACCAGCCGCACGTGCTCCTCGGCCGCCACCTTGCGGAAGTCCGGCGTCTGGCAGACGTCCCACAGCCGCAGCAGCGCCGAGCGGTCGCGGGTGCGCTCGGCCACGTCCGGGTCGGCGGCGAGCTGGCGAAGGGTGGTCTCGTCGAGCGCCTCGGCCGCCAGCGTCAGGCCCTCGCGGTCCGGCGGCTGGGCCAGCGAGCGGAGCAGGTTCGCCAGCGAGGAGAAGTCGAGTTTCGAATTGCGCCACTCCGCGTCCACCGCCGGCTGGAAGCGGTGCTGCTCGACCGCCTCCACCAGGTCGGGGTCCATGTCCTCGGCCTCGCCGGTGACGCCGAAGGTCCCGTCCCTCTGGTAGCGGCCGGCGCGGCCGGCGATCTGGCCCACCTCCTGCGGATGCAGGAAGCGGGTGCGCCTGCCGTCGAACTTGCGCAGGCCGGCGAAGGCTACGTGGTCGACGTCCATGTTCAGGCCCATGCCGATGGCGTCGGTGGCCACCAGGAAATCCACCTCGCCGGACTGGTAGAGGGCCACCTGGGCGTTGCGGGTGCGCGGGCTCAAGGAGCCCATCACCACGGCCGCGCCGCCGCGCTGGCGGCGGATCAGCTCGGCGATGGCGTAGACCTGGTCGGCCGAGAAGGCGACGACGGCGGATCTGCGGGGGAGGCGGGTGAGCTTCTTCGGCCCGGCATAGCTCAGGCGGGAGAACCGCTCGCGGTTGACGATCTCGGCGTGCGGCAGGAGCCGGCGGACCAGCGGCGCCATGGTGGCCGCGCCCAGCAGCATGGTCTCGCAGGTTCCCCGCGCATGCAGCAGGCGGTGGGTGAAGACGTGTCCGCGCTCGGGGTCGGCGCAGAGCTGGATCTCGTCGACGGCCAGGAACTCGACCTGCCGCGACAGCGGCATCGCCTCCACCGTGCAGACGAAATAGGTCGCCCGCGGTGGGATGATCTTCTCCTCGCCGGTGATCAGCGCCACGGCGCGCGCGCCCCGCAGCTTGACGACGCGGTCGTAGATCTCGCGGGCCAGCAGCCTGAGCGGCAGGCCGATCATGCCCGAGGCGTGCCCCAGCATCCGCTCCACGGCCAGGTGGGTCTTGCCGGTGTTCGTCGGACCCAGCACCGCCACAAGCCGGGGCGGAGCCGCGCCGGAGGGGCGGTCGCTCATGGGAGGAAAATGGGGTTGGGCGAAGAGTCGGGCAAGCGAGGCCGGAGGTTCGGACGCGGGCGGGCAGGAATCGCCGCAACTTTGGCCAACGCCTTAGAACTCCTACGCAAACACCTGCACTGTGGAAGAAAGACCATGGCGCAGCGCGGGGTTCCCTTGCGCCTCATTTGGCAGGCGCGGCGGTGGCGCGCGCCTGGTTTGGTGGCTATGCCGAGCCGGCGCCCGGATGAGTGGGCGCAGAGGGACTGACCGATGGCCATGCAGCTGACCGGGGTGATCGCGCCGGACGCGCGCTACCGCATGCAGCTCGACGCCGGGGGGCATCGGCTGGTCGCCGACGAGCCGGCGGCGAACGGCGGGGCCGACGCGGGACCCTCTCCGTTCCTGATGGTGCTCGCCGGCCTGGCGGCCTGCACCGGCATAACCCTGCGCATGTACGCCGAGCGTCATGGCTGGACCGACGTCGG
>JAQGIJ010000648.1 GCA_028291285.1 Phenylobacterium sp.
GCCGTCAGGTCGGCGGCGAAGCCGGCCATGGCCCGGCGCTGCGCCTCGCCGCGGTCTCCGTCGCGAACGGCCTCGAGGGTCGCCATGAAGGCCTGCTGCCGCTCGCTGTCCAACGACACCAGGCCTAGCGCGTGGGCGGCGAGGTATTCCCGGTAGAGCCGAAGCGCGCCGCGCGGGCCGAGCACGCCGACGCGCATGGCGCCGGCCTCGCGCACCGCCTTGGCCGCGGTGTCGATCATGTCGATCACCGCCAGGCCGGAGGCGCGCTCGATCAGCGGCGCGTGGACGTGGGCGGCGTCGGAGACGATGGCCAGGACATCCGCCCCGGCCCCGCGCAGCGCGCCTGCGCTTTCCGCGAGCGCCGCCCCGGCCTGCGAGCCGGGCATCGCCAGGTCCGGCAGGCGCGGATTGATGTCGGCGATCACGCGGATCTGCTCGCGCTCGCTCTTGGTCGGCGTGTAGGCCTGGATCTTCTGCAGGAAGTCCACAGTGGCGGCCGGGCCGATTCCCAGCAGGCCGAGCGTCAGCGCCGGCCTCACGACCGCGCCTCCGGCGTAGCGATGTCGTCGGGACGGGCGAGGGCCATCACTCCGCCCTATCCCTTATCCGTCCGGCCGGGAAGAGCTAGGGCCGGAAACGCGGCGGCAGCGCGGCGACTTCCGCCGGCGCCAGCCGCACCATGGACTGCACGATGCATGGCGTCGGGATGCCGCCGGAGCCCAGGCCGCCATGGCTGATCGAGATGTCCAGGTCGATCGGGCGGCAGGCGTAGGGCGTGCCCGGGGGCTCGCGCATGATGATCGGATCGCTCGAGGTCGCGCCGGCGAGGCAGGAGCCCGACATCTCCAGCCGGTAGACGTCGCGGTTGTTGACGCTGATGTAGAGCGTGCGGTCGTCGCCGATCGTGTGATTGGTGATGTCGTGCGTGCGGAAGCAGCCGTCGGCCATGCTCGGCGGCCCGACGGCCGCCACCGGCAGCGGCGGACCCGGCGGGGGCGGCGGCGGATAGGCGTCGGTGCACGCGGCGAGAGCGCCGACGGCGCCGACGAGGGCGGTGAGCGCAAGCTTCATGGTTTTCCTCCTGACGTGCGTCACTAACCTAACACGGTCATGCTCGTTCCTCCCGGCGCTCCGGGGGTTCAAAATCGCTGGCGCGCGGCCATAGGCGGGCCTAACGTCGCCTCCTCCTCGGGGGGCCGCGCCCAAGCGGCTGAGAGGCGGGTGATCCCGCGACCCGTCGAACCTGATCCGGATCATGCCGGCGAAGGGAAGGAAGCGGATTTCCGTCCCCGTCCGTGGTCCGTCGCAGAGCGAGGCCGCGCGTCATGAACAAGCCCACGGGTCATCTCCAAGCCCCCGCCATTCCGACCGGGGAGCGCCCCGGCTCGAAGAAGGTCTATCAGCCGGGCGCGCTGTGGCCCGACATCCGCGTGCCGTTCCGCGAGGTGGCGGTGCATCCGACGGCCGGCGAGCCGCCGCTGACCCTGTACGATCCGTCCGGTCCCTATACCGACCCCGCCGTCGCCATCGACATCGAGAAGGGCCTGCCGCGGACGCGCGAGCCGTGGGTCGTGTCCCGCGGCGACGTCGAGATCGTCGAAGATCCCCGCCAGGTGAAGCCGGAGGACAACGGCTTCGCCAAGGGCGAGACCCTGGCGCCGCAGTTCGCCGCGCCGCGCCGGGTCTATCGCGCGCGCACCGGCGCCGCCGTGACCCAGCTGGAGTACGCCCGCCGCGGGATCGTCACGGCGGAGATGGAATTCGTCGCGCTGCGCGAGAACCTGCGCCGGCAGGAAGGTGACGCCTTCATCAAGGACGGCGAAAGCTTCGGCGCGGAGATCCCGGATTTCTGCACGCCGGAGTTCGTGCGCGACGAGGTGGCCCGCGGCCGGGCGATCATCCCGGCCAACATCAACCACACCGAGCTGGAGCCGATGGCGATCGGCCGCAACTTCCTGGTCAAGGTCAACGCCAACATCGGCAATTCCGCGGTGCTCTCCACCGTCGGCGACGAGGTCGACAAGATGGTCTGGGCGATCCGCTGGGGCGCCGACACCGTCATGGACCTCTCCACCGGCCGCAACATCCACAACATCCGCGACTGGATCGTCCGCAACAGCCCGGTCCCGATCGGCACGGTGCCGATCTACCAGGCGCTGGAAAAGGTGGGCGGCGTCGCCGAGGACCTGAACTGGGAGGTGTTCCGCGACACGCTGATCGAGCAGGCCGAGCAAGGGGTGGACTATTTCACCATCCACGCCGGGGTCAGGCTGCCGTTCATCCCGCTGACGGCCAAGCGGGTGACGGGGATCGTGTCACGCGGCGGCTCGATCATGGCCAAGTGGTGCCTGGCGCATCACCGCGAGAACTTCCTCTACGAGCGGTTCGAAGACATCTGCGAGATCATGCGCGCCTACGACGTCTCGTTCAGCCTCGGCGACGGCCTGCGCCCCGGCTCGATCGCCGACGCCAACGACGAGGCCCAGTTCGCCGAGCTGCGCACGTTGGGCGAGCTCACCAAGGTGGCTTGGGCGCACGACGTGCAGGTGATGATCGAGGGCCCCGGCCACGTGCCGATGCACAAGATCAAGGCAAACATGGACGAGCAGCTGAAGCACTGCCACGAGGCGCCCTTCTATACGCTGGGCCCGCTCACCACCGATATCGCTCCGGGCTACGACCACATCACCTCGGCCATCGGGGCGGCCATGATCGGCTGGTTCGGCACCGCCATGCTCTGCTACGTGACGCCGAAGGAGCACCTGGGCCTGCCCGACCGCCAGGACGTCAAGGACGGGGTGATAGCCTATAAGATCGCCGCCCATGCCGCCGACCTGGCCAAGGGCCATCCGACGGCGCGCGCCTGGGACGACGCGCTTTCGCGGGCGCGATTCGAATTCCGCTGGGAGGATCAGTTCAATCTCGGACTTGATCCGGAGACCGCGCGGGCCTTCCACGACGAGAGCCTGCCGAAGGAGGCGATGAAGACCGCCCACTTCTGCTCGATGTGCGGCCCGAAATTCTGCTCCATGAAAATCAGCCAGGACATCCGTGAGGCGGCGCGGGGGCAAAATCACGTGCCAGATGAGCAACTTGCGGCCAACCTTGACGCGATGGCGCGCAAGTTCAGGGATTCTGGGGGCGAAATCCTGGTGCCGCTGACCCCGCCGGGTTGACCGCCGCGCGCGACGGCTGATAAGCGGCTGAAGGTCGCAAGCTGCCTAAGGATGGTGCCACCACGTGGGACAATCCTATAGCCATTAGCGCTGTCTTTGGTGTACTAGCCCCGCAGCCGATTGGGCCCAAGGGTTCGTCAATTCACGATAGGGGATCATTATGAAGCTTCATTTCACCGCCGCGTTTGCGGCCCTGGCCGCCGTCGCGCTGGCCACCAGCGCCATGGCGTCCGAACCCGTTGTCGCCAAGCTCGCCGTGGCGGGCAAGGGCGCGGTCAAGCCGGTCGCCGGCGGCGCCGTGTTTGAGTGCCTGGGCGATGTCTGCGCCGCGCGCACGCCGGGCGCCGACACCGCGAGCGTCCGCGGCTGCAAGGAACTGGTCCGTCAGGTCGGCGCCGTGAGCGCCTTTGGTCCGACCTCGAAGCAGCTGAGCACCGAGCAACTGGCCTCCTGCAACGAGTCCGCGAAGAAGTAGGACGGGGGCCGTTCGGGCCGCGTCAAGCGGCCCGTCCACCCGCCGCATTTCGGCCGCGACGTCCGAAAACGAAAGAACGCCCGCGCGAGCGGGCGTTCTTATTTGTGGGCGGATGATCCCCGGAGCGCCGGCCTAGGCGGCGCGCTCCGGACGCTGACGCCGGATCAGTCGCGGCGGGCGATGCTCGCGGCCTTGGCCTTCGCCGGCCAGATGCGGACGACGACCGCGACGGTCACCGAACCGAGCACGGCGGCGGCGGCGCCCGCCCATTGCACCGGGCTCATCCCGAGGGAAGCGTAGTGGCCGGCGGTCGCGCCTGAGGCGAACACCATGATGGCGGATCCCCACTCGGCGGCTTCCTTGGACGAGATCATGGCGGCGGGGCTCCCTCTGCGGCGGCTTGGCGGCGGCGTATGATGACGCCCTCCTGTTAGCTGTTTCCCGCGCCGACGGCTATGCGGCGCGGGCGCGCAGCGTTTGCCGTGGCCCAGATCGACCGCCCGCGGCGGGCGTCAGTAGGTCAGCCCGACGCGCACCCCCACCACCCGCGGCTCGCCGTAGATGTGCCAATCGCCGATGCCGTTGGCGTCGGTCTGCAGGATGTACTTCTGGTCGAAGAGGTTGCGCGCATAGAGGCTCGCCGAGGCGTGGCCCGCCGGATCGGTCCAGGTGAGGGTCAGGCCCACCAGGGTGTGCGCCGGAGAGACCAGACGCGGGCTGAGGCCAGCGCCGCAACCGGCGGTGTTGCAGGGCAGGCTGTCGGTGTTCGGCTGGTACTTGTCGACGTAGTAGACGTTGCCGGAGACCTCGAAGGTCCCGAGCGCGGTGGGCTGCTGGTAGTTCGCCTGCAGGTTGGCGCTCCAGTCGGGCGCGCGGATCATCTGCAGCCCGCTCCAGTTCTGCGCCACCGAGACGTTCGGGCAGAGCAGCGGATTGGGATTGGCGCAGTTCGACGGCGCCGACGCGCTGGCCCCGGGGAAGCTGTCGAACCGGGCGTGCAGATAGGACGCACCGGCCGTCAGCGTCAGGTTGTCCGTGGCCTCGAAGGTGATCGAGCCGTCGGCGCCGTAGATCTTCGACTTCGCCGCGTTGATCGAGACGGTCACGCCCGCGGTCGGGCAGGCGGGCGGCGAGACCGTGGTGCAGAAGGTGCCGTACTGGATGTTGGTGTAGTCGTACTTGAACACGGCCGCGTCCGCCCGCCAGCGCGCGCGCTGCGCCTTGGCGCCGATCTCATAGGCTGTGATCGTCTCCGGCTGGACCGGGTTGAGGGCGGTGCCGGTGTTGAACGCGCCGCTTTTGAAGCCGCGGCTGTAGGAGGCGTAGACGTTGGCGTTCGGGGTGAACTCGTAGCGGGCGACGAAGCGCGGCGTCCATTTCTTCTGGGTGAAGGTCGGCGGCCCGCCGAGGCAGGGGGCCAGAGCCGCGCCGGCCCCGGCGGCGAACGCGCAGTCCTTCTTCTCGTGGCTGTAGCGGACCCCCGCCGTCAGGAAGAGCTGGTCCGTCACCCGGAACGTGCTGTCGGCGTAACCGGCCCAGGCCTTGGTGTTCGAGGCGAACACGGTGGGCGCCGGCAGCACGCTCTCCACCCGCGAGTGGTCGTCGTAGTAGTAGGCGCCGAGCACCCACTGCAGGCGGCTGTCGCCAGTGCTGGTGAGGTTGACCTCCTCGCTGAAGGTCCGCTCCGGATAGCGCTGGATGGCGTTGGCGGAGGTGACGACCATCGCTGTCGAGCCATCGAAGTCGAGGTGGTCCTTGGTGATGTCCTTGCGATAGCCGGTGTAGGAGGTGAGCGTTGCGCCCTGGAACTCCAGGCGGCTGCGCAGATAGGCGCCTCGCCATATGTTGCGCAGGGACTCCGGGAAGGACATCGAGGTCTCGTTCGGGTTCGGCTGCAGGGTGGGCAGCACGCCCGCGATGAGGGGGTGCGCGTAGTAGGAGAGCGCCAGGGCCGTGGCATCGCTGCTCGAGCCGTACTCCACCCAGCCCAGGAAGGAGAGCTTGTCGATGGGCGTGTAGAGCAGCTTCAGCCGCGCGTAGCGTTGCGCCGTCGGCGCGGTTTTGAATTGCGAGCCAGGCGTGACGTTGTTGATCCAGCCGTCGGAGTTCGAGGCGGTGGCGGTCACGCTGACGGCCACGGTGTCGGTGAGCCCGAAGCTGGCGTAGAGGTCGCCCTTGTGGCCGTTGAGCCCTTCGGCCGCGGCGTTGATGGTGAAGGTTGGCGTGTGGCTGGGCTCGCGGGTGGAGATCAGGATCGCCCCGCCCGTGGCGTTTCGCCCGAAGAGGGTGCCCTGCGGCCCCTTCAGCACCTCGATGCTGGCGATGTCCGCCACGCTGCGGTTCACCGAGATCGCATTGGCGATGTAGAAGCCGTCTACATAGGTGGCGACGTTGTTCTCGGCGCCGGGACCCACCACGCGCGTGGAGATGCCGCGGATGGCCGGCGCCGTGAAGTTGCCGAACCGGTTCACGATCAGGCCCGGCACCACCTGCTGCAGGTTGAGGGTGGTGTCGACGCCCGAGCTGCGCAGCTGATCGGCCGACTGGGTGGTGACCGCGATCGGGACGTCCACCAGGCGCTCCTGGCGCCGCTGGGCGGTGACCACGACCTCCTGCAACGCCACGCCCGTCGAGCTGTCGGACGGCTTCGCGGCCGAGGCCTGGGCCCAGGCGCCTGACGCCCAGGCGGCGACCACCGAGCAGGCCGCCGCGCCGCACGCGAGCGTCCGTAAACCCTTGAACATGAGCCGATCCTCCCGTTTGGGGCGCTTCTGACGAACGCCTATGCAGACAGTTTCACACCTTTGCGCGGCGGTGAAGCTGGCGTCGCTGCCGCCGACGCATTTGCGGCGCGGAGGCCCTGTCACGCGCGAATGCGCGCCGGCGCGGCGAAGGCCTGGGACTGCAGGCCCGGGCGGCGGCCGAGTAGCGCGGGCTTGCATGACGGAGAGGCTGCGCGCTTCCTCGTCTCCCTTTTCGAGGAGGCGACGATGATCCGCAAATCGAATGCCGTATGGAACGGCGACGGCCGCACAGGCACGGGACGGCTGACGAGCGCCTCGGGGGTCCTGTCGGACAGCGTCTACGGCTTCAAGACCCGGTTCGAGAACGAGCCCGGCACAAATCCGGAGGAGCTCATCGCCGCCGCCCACGCCGGCTGCTTCAGCATGGCGCTGGCCTTCGCCCTGCAGGGCGCGGGCTTCACGGCCGAGGAGATCCGCACGGAGGCCGCCGTCAGCCTCGATCCGGAGGGGCAGGGCTTCAAGATCAGCCGCTCGGCCCTCACCCTGCGCGCCCGCATTCCCGGGATCGACGAGGCGAAGTTCCTGGAGCTCGCCAAAGGGGCCGAGCAGAACTGCCCGGTCTCGAAGGTCCTGAACGCCGAGATCACCCTGGACGCCAAGCTCGAGAGCTGAGCGCGGGAACGGGCGGCGCTGGCAGGCGCCGCCCCTTCTTTCCTTCAGGCCTTTCGACGGCTTACGGCGTCGTGGTCGAAGGCGCGGCGGTCGTCGTGCTGGAGGACGGCGCCGCGCTCGTCGCGCCCGTGTCGGGCTGGGACGTCATCGGCTGGGACGTCATGGGCGCGGGGTTCACCGTCGCCGGATTGGTCGCCGTGGGCGCGGTGTTGACGCTGGGCGCCGGCGCGCTGGGCGCGGGCGTCGAGACCATCGGCGCGGTCGTGCTGGCGTTCACGCCGGTGTCCATGGCGTTGTAGTCGTTCGTCGGCCGCGCGCGCGGCGCCGGCGTCCGGGCGGCCAGCGTCGTGCGGCGGGTGACGACCGGGGCCGCGGCGTGGTGGGTCGTGGTGCTCGCCGTGCGGTGCGTGGTCGTCGTCGCGGTCTCTGCGGGCGTCGTCGCGGTATCCGCCGGAGTCGGCGGGCTGCTGGTCGCGTCGGCGCTCACCGGCAGCTGCGCGGCGCTGGGCGGGGTCGCGGTGTTCAGCGCGGTCTGGCTGGTCGTGGTGGTGGTGGTCGCGCCGGGTGTCAGCTGGGCCATGCCGTTGTCGCGCGGCTGCATCGCATACCAGGCCACGCCGCCGATCGCGGCCACGGCCACCAGGCCCGCGGCGATCGCCCCGGCCGGGACGCCGCGGCGCTCGACCGTGCGGACGGCCTGGGTCTCGTAGATCGTATCGACCGGCTCGGCCGCTGTGGTGGCGCCGATAACCCCGGCGCCAGCGCCCGCCTCGCCCGCATCCAGCACCGGGTCGTCGGCGGTGGCCCCGGCCGGCGTCGAGCGGCCGGAGCGGCCGCGCCGCTTCTTGGTTTCGCGCGCCCACACCGGGGTCGGCGCGAACATGGAACTCTCGTCTTCAGGCGTTCGGCCGCCCGTGGCATTCATGTCGACAGACATTTCAATCTCTCCGGAACAGTGTCGGGGATGAAAAAACGGTTCATCTAAAGGCAGGTTCCGAAAGCCTCGGCGAAGCTTGGCAATTGGCGTGTCCACAGCCGTGAAAAAGCCGGGCGATATGTCTGTCGAAATACTTCGCGATTGTTTGGGACGACATGGCTGCCGCCGCCGCGGCGGCTGTGGTTGGTGAAGCCCGCCCCGGACTCGGCGCGCCATCTCCTTGGTCAGGCGTAGCGCGAAAATTCGCCTCTCGGGGTGTGACCAATGGCGCTGCGGCCTTGTGCTTGACCGCGCGACCGACGCGCCGCCAAGTGCCCGCTCCAGGTC
>JAQGIJ010000672.1 GCA_028291285.1 Phenylobacterium sp.
GGCGGCGGCAGAAAAGCAACGCTCAAGGGGGGATCGATGCAGCCGGTTGGAGGTCTTCGTTCGCGCGCGCTTCGCGCCGGCCTGATGATGACCGCGGCGACCTTCGCCGCAAGCCAGGCTCACGCCCAGTCCCAGCCGTCGGCCGCGGCGCCAGCCTCCTCCGTGGTGGAGGAGGTGGTGGTCACCGCGCAGCGGCGCGAAGAGCGGCTGCAGGACGTGCCGGTCGCCATCTCCGCCTTCTCGGGCGAACATCTGGCCAGGACGGGGATCCAGTCCACCCAAGACCTGACGCAGATCACGCCCGGCCTGAACTTCACCCAGTCGAGCTTCTCGCCGCAGGCGACGATTCGCGGCGTCGGCACCCGCGGGGCCGCGATCGGCGACGAGTCGGTGGTGCCGATCTTCATCGACGGCGTCTACCAGCCCTTCATGTTCGGCTCGATCTTCGACCTGAACGACGTGGAGCGAATCGAGGTGCTGCGCGGCCCGCAGAGCACGCTCTATGGCCGCAACGCCACCGGCGGGGCGATCAACATCGTCACCCGCACGCCGACCACGACTCCGAGTGCGGAGCTCGGCGTCCGCTACGGCAGCTTCAACATGACCGACGTCAGCGGATACGTCAGCGGCGGCCTGGGCCCGGTGGCCTCGGACCTGGCGGTGCGCTGGCGGCGCGACGACGGCTATGTGCACGACATCTTCCTGAAGAAGACCGTCGGCAAGCTCGACAACGTCAGCCTGCGATCGAAGACGGTCTACCACGTCACCGACAGCTTCGACCTGATCGCCACCGCCGCCTATTCCAACATCCGCGACGACAGCGGCGTCAGCGCCCAGCCGGTGGAGGGCGACACGGTCGGCCGCCGCTTCTTCCCGAACACCGTCGTGGCCACCGGCTACCGGGAGGTGGCGCGGACCTACGCCTCGACGCTGAAGGAACTGATCGGCTCCGGCTCGCTGAGCGCCAACTACCGCGGGGGCTCGGTCGATCTGCACGCCATCACCGGCTACACCTACGGCAAGGTGAAGGGCCTCACCGACACCGACATGACGCCGGCCAACGTCTCGGCGCTGAACTTCTTCCTGAAGAGCCAGTCGGTCTACGAGGAGGTCTACGCCAACTCGCACTACGACGGGCCGTTCAACTGGATCGTCGGCGCGGTCTATTTCGAGGACGTCTCCAAAGGCGCCCCCAGCGAATCCCTGAACGCCAGCACCACGGCCGGCCCGACCTTTGGCCAGGTGACCGTCACCGACGTCGTCTCCCGGGTGAAGACCAACTCCGTCGCCGGCTACGCCCAGCTGGACTACAAATTCACCGACCAGTGGTCGCTGTCGCTCGGCGGCCGCTACACGCGCGAGAAGAAGGCCTTCGACACCCGCTCGACCGCGGTCAACACGACGACGGGCGCGATCGTCAGCGTCGGCCCCCTGTCGAACCAGAAGACCTGGAGCCAGTTCACCCCGACCGGGACCCTGACCTTCAAGCCCAACCGCGACTTCAACTTCTACCTGCGCGCCGGCCAGGGCTTCAAATCCGGCGTCTTCAACACCGCCGGCACCAATGTGACGCCGGTGAACCCCGAAAAGATCACCCAGTACGAGGTGGGCGCGAAGGCCCAGCTCGCACCCTGGCTGCGGGCCAACCTGGCGGTCTATTACACCAAGCAGCGCGACGTTCAGCTGAACGCGCGGGACCCGGTCACCGGTTCGGTCTTCCTGCAGAACGCAGCCTCCACGAGGATCTATGGCCTCGAGGCGGACGTGGCGATCCATCCGACCGACCGGCTCAATCTGTGGGCCAGCATGTCGGGCCTGCACGGGGAGTACGTCAGCTTCCCCAACGCCTCGGTGACCATCCCGCAGACGGCGGTCAACCCGACGCCGGCCACCGCGTGCATGACGGGCACGGGGGCGCTGCTGGGCGGCAACCGCTCGCTGATCTGCGACGTGAGCGGCAACAACATCATCCGCACGCCCTTCCTGACCGCCAGCTTCGGCGGCGAGTACAGCGTGCCGCTGAGCGTCGGCGACCTGACCTTCACGGGCAACTGGTACTACTCGGGCCACTCCTACTGGGATCCGCTGAACCGTCTGAAGGAGCCGGCCTACAACGACGTCAACGCCAAGATCTTCTGGACCGCGCCGGGCGGACGCTATGAATTCGGCGTCTGGGGAGAAAACCTCACCGACGACCACCGTCCGCTGTCGGAGGTCACCTCGGGGACGACGGACAACAAGCTCTTCGTGCGTCCGCGGAGCTATGGGGTCGAGGTGAAGGCCAAGTTCTAGGCAGGGATCGGACGCTCGGGCGGCCGGGCCGCGCCGTTCGAAATCGGGGAGGCGCTGTATGCCGGTCGAGGGTTCGGCCATCCAGGATCCGGCGCCGCGGGGCGGAGCCGCTGCGCCGCCGCACGGGGCCGCGGGCTTCGCCAGCCGCAGCGCGATGTTCGCCGCCTGGGGCGTGGTCGCCGGCTTCCTGTTCTTCTTCGTGATCTCCTACATCGACCGGACCATCATCACCATGATGGTGGCGCCGCTGGAGCGGGATCTCGGGATCTCGGACTTCCAGATGAGCCTGCTGCTCGGCCCCGCCTTCGGCATCTTCTACGGGCTGTGCGGCGTGCCGGTCGGCTGGTTCGTGGACCGGTTTCCCCGCAAGCTGGTGGCCGCCATCGGCATCGCGCTCTGGGGCCTGGCGACCACGGTGTGCGGCCTGGCGGCCGGCTTCGGCCACCTGCTGATCGGCCGGATCGGCGTCGGCGTGGGGGAGTCGGCCCTGACGCCGGCGGCGCACGCCACCATCGCCGAGCGGTTCCCGAAGTCGCAGCTCGCCACGGCGCTCTCGATCTACACCCTGGGCGTCTCGATCGGCACCGGCCTCTCCATCCTGGTCGGCGGGGCGGTGGTGGAGTGGCTGGCCAAGGCCGAACGCCTCGAATTGCCGCTGATCGGCGTGGTCCATGGCTGGCAGCTGGTGTTCCTGACGATCGGGCTGATCACCCTCGCCATCTCGCCGTTCGCCCTTCTCCTGGGCGGCAAGACGGTCGGGCCCGCGCCCCTGGTCCGCGCCAGGGCGAGCGGCCGACCGCCGCTCAGCTTCATGAAGCTGATCGCCGCCGAGCCGATGCTTTTCCTGGCGCTGCCGATCGGCTTCGGCTTCACCGCCGCGGTCAGCGTCGGCATGTCCGCCTGGATCCCCACCTTCTTCCTGCGCGAGTACGGCTGGTCCATGGCCAAGGTCGGCGGCTACTGGGGCCTGATCAACATAATCGCCGGCGCCGGAGGCCAGGTCGTGGGCGCCCTGATCGTCGACCGGCTCTACGCCCGCGGCGTCACCGACGCCCACGCACGCTACCATGTGCTCGGCCTGTTCATCTCCACGCCCTGCGCGGCGGCGGCCTTCCTGGCGCACGACCCGGCCCTGACCCTGGTGCTGCTGACGGTCTACTTCTTCGTCACCTTCCCTTGCTTCGGCTATGCGGCGGCGGCCCTGCAGCTGTTCGCCCCCGATCATCTGCGCGCCCGGATCTCGGCGCTGAACCTGGCCCTTGTGGCGGTCATCGGCAGCCTGCTGGGGCCGCCCTTCGTCGGGCTGCTCGTGGACCATGTGTTCCACGACAAGGCCAAGCTGGGGGTGGCCCTGGCCACGCTCGCCGCCGTCGGCGGCCCGATCGTCGGGATCACGCTGGCCTTCGTCGCCCGGCGGATGCGCCAGGCGCACCGGCCCGGCGTCCTGCGTTTCGAGCGGTTCGCCCCGGCGGAGATCGCTTAGAGCGCCGGCTACTCCAGCGCCAGCACCTGGGCGCCCGCCGCGCGCAGCGCCGCCAGCCGGGCGAAGGCGAGCGTCAGCGCCTTGCGCCGGGCCCCGGCGAGCGGCGCCAACTCCGCCTCGCGCAGGACCGCGCCCCCGAAGCCGTCGGCGACGATCAGGCCGGGCTCCTCGGGGAGGATTCCGCGCGGGAACTCCGGCGCCACGGCGAAGGCGAAGGCGTCGCAGTAGGGCCGGTACTCCCACCACTTCTGGTCCGTGCGAAAGTCCTCGACGCTCGATTTCACCTCGACGATGAAGATCTGTCCCTTGGGCCCCAGCGCCATCAGGTCCGCGCGCCGGCCGTTCGGCAGGGTCACCTCGGCCAGCGGCGCATAGCCCAGCGCGCTCAGCAGGCGCGCGGCGCCGCGGGTCACCTGGGCGGTGGTCTCCGGCCGCGTGGCGCCGGCGATGAGGGTGACGGCGACCTCCATGGCCGCTTCAGTGTTCCGCATGCGTTCCGCGCGCGCAAGCGTGGAAATCGCCTCAGCTGCGCGCGGGCAGCGGGAACTCCAGCCGGCCGGGATCGAAGCCGAGCTGGCGGATGCGGGCGATCGCCTCGGCCTTCGCCGCCGCGGGCAGGGTCGGCCGC
>JAQGIJ010000042.1 GCA_028291285.1 Phenylobacterium sp.
CGACGCGGCGCTCCAGCTGCTCGCGGCTCTGGCGGAACATCTCCTCGATGCCGTGGTCCAGGAGGTCGTCCCTCGACTTGAAGTGGGCGTAGAAGCCGCCATGCGTCAGCCCGGCCTCGCCCATCACCTGGGCGACCGCGAGCCGGTGCGGCCCCTCCTGGCGCAGGATCCTGGCGGCGGCCTTCAGCAGCCGCTCCCGGGTCCTCTGCTTGTGTTCGGCGTCGTAGCGCATGGCTGATGACCCTATAGGGCGCGCGGCTCAGCGGGTTGCAAGCTGGACCCTGACGTTGGCCGAGAGACCCGGCCGCAGCCGCGAGAGGCCGGCCTGCCCGGGCAGCAGCCGGATTCGCACCGGCACCCGCTGGACGATCTTGGTGAAGTTGCCGGTGCCGGGCTCGAACGGCAGCAGCGAGAACTGCGAGCCGGAGCCCGGTGCGAAGCTCTCCACCTCGCCTTTCAGCGCCAGGCCGGGCGCTGCGTCCACCTTCACGAGCGCGGGCTGGCCCGGGCGCATCCGCCCAACCTGAGTCTCCTTGAAATTGGCGGTGACGTAGAGGGCGCGCAGCGGCACTACGGTCATCAGCCGCGTGCCCGGCTGGACGTAGTCGCCGGGCTCCGCCTGCCGGTCGCCAACGACCCCGTCGATCGGTGAGAGCACCAGGGCGTGCGACTGGTCCTGCCTGGCGAGGTTCAGCGCGGCCTGGGCGCGGGCGACCTGGGCGCTGGCCTCGGCCAGGTTGGCGGACAGGGTGGCGGTGCGGGCCTGCAGTTCCTGCAGCTGGCTCAGGCTGACGTCCACCTCCGCCCGGCTGCTCGCCGAACCGGAGGCGGCGGCGATGGCGTCGGCGCGGAAATGGTCGACCTGGGCGGCCGCCACGAAGCCGGTGCTCAGCAGCCGCTCGTAGCGCCAGCGGTCGGCGGCGGCGCGGGCGTCCTGGGCGTCGGCCGCGCGTACGCTGGCGCGGGAGGCGACGATCTTGGCCTGCGCCAGGCGCTGCTGGGCGGCGAGCTCGCTGAAGGCGGCCCGCCCGGCGAGCTCGGTGGCCTTGGCGTTCAACAGGTCGGCGGCCGCGGACTGGGAGCGGGCGTCGAATTCCTCGGGGTCGATGCGCACCAGCGGCTGGCCGCGCCGGACCGGCTGGTTGTGGCCCACCAGCACCTCGGCCACCAGGCCGCGGACCTTGGGTGCGACGGTCGAGCTGTCGGCCTGGAGGTAGGCGTCGTCGGTCTTCACCGTGGCCTTGGGCAAGGCGATCCAGGCCGCGCCCGCCAGCGCCACGAGGAGGGCGGCCCCGACCGGCAGCACGGCGCGGCTGCGCAACAGCGCCGGGAGCGACCGGCGCGTTCGGGTCCGGGCGCGGCTGTGGTCCTGGAGGGTGGCGGCGACCATCGATCAATCCCCGAGCTTTCCGGCGCCTTGCGGCGTCCCATAGTATGATCCATGTAATATAAAGGCGGCGGACCACAAGAGGGGTGCTGGCGATGGCGCGTTTTCGAAATCCCGCTCAGCTGCCCGTGCCCGGCGACCCCTCGGCGCTGCCCACCGCCCGCAAGTTCCTGATCTTCGGGATCATGGCCTTCGGCCAGTTCATGGCGCTGATCGACATCCAGATCGTCGCCGCCTCGCTCAACGACGTGCAGGCGGGGCTCTCCGCCGGCCCCGACGAGATCAGCTGGATCCAGACCGGCTACCTGATGGCCGAGCTGGTGATGATCCCCTTCGCCGCCTTCCTCGCGCAGGCGCTCTCCACCCGCCTGCTGTTCGCGCTCTCGGCCGGGCTCTTCACCATCGCCAGCATGCTCTGCGGCATGGCCTGGGACATCCAGTCGATGGTGATATTCCGGGTGATCCAGGGCTTCGTCGGGGGCGCCATGGTGCCGACGGTCTTCGCCACCGGCTACGCCCTCTTCCAGGGGCCTCAGCGGGCGCTGATCCCGGCGATCCTGGGCTCGGTGTCGGTGCTGGCGCCGACCTTGGGGCCAACCGTCGGCGGCTTCCTTACCGATGCGGTCGGCTGGCGCTGGATCTTCTACATCAACCTGGCGCCGGGCATCGCCGTCACCCTGCTCAGCCTGGCGATCGTGCGGGTGGACCGCCCGAACTTCGCCATGCTGAAGCGCATCGACTACGCGCACCTGATCGCCATGGCGGTGTTCCTCGGCGGGCTGGAATATGTGCTGGAGGAGGGCCCCCGCCGCGAGTGGCTGTCGGATCCCGCCATCGCCACCGCCGCCTGGCTCTCGCTCGTGGGCCTGCTGCTGTTCCTGGAGCGCTCGTTCCGGTCGCGAGGCCCGATCGTGCGGCTGACGCCCTTCCGGCGGCCGACCTTCGCCTTCGCCTGCGTCTTCAACCTGGTGATCGGCTTCGGCATCTACGCCTCGACCTATCTGATCCCGCTCTACCTCGGCCGGGTGCGGGGCTTCGACAGCCTGCAGATCGGCGCCACCGTCTTCGTCACCGGGGGCGCCCAGCTCGTCGCCACCTTCATCGTCGCCCGGCTGCAGCGGGCGGATCCCCGGCGGATCATCGTCTTCGGCCTGACGCTCTTCTCCGCCAGCCTCTGGTGGACCGCCCACCTGAGCTCGCAGTGGGGCTTTCGCGATCTGCTGGGCCCGCAGCTGCTGCGCGGCTTCTCGGTGATGTTCTGCATCCCGCCCAGCGTGAACTTGGCGCTGACCGGCTTCGAGGGGCCGGAGCTGCGCTACGCGTCGGGGCTGTTCAACCTGATGCGCAACCTCGGCGGGGCGATCGGCATCGCGGTGGTCAACACCTGGCTGGGCGACCAGACGCGGATCCATGTCCTCAAGATGGGCGAGGCCCTGGGCGAGCCGGGCCGCGGCGCGGCTGACTTCGTCGCGCGGATGGCCGGTCGGTTCGCGGCGGTGACGCCCGATCCCGACCATGCGCTGCAGCTCGCCCGCGCGGAGCTCGCGCGGCTGGTCGGGCGCGAGGCCCTGACCTCGGCCTTCAACGAGAGCTTCCAACTGATGGCCTGGATGTTCCTGGCGGCGCTGGTGATGGTCCCCTTCTGCCGGCCCGCAGCCCAGGGATCCGCCCCGGCCGCTCCGGCCGAGGCGCACTAGCAGGACGCCAGCCGCCGCAGCCTAGTCGTCGGCGCCGGGCGTGACGGTGAGGGTGTGCAGACGGCCTTCCCGCAGGATCTCGGCCTCGCAACCCCGCCCGGCGCGCTCTGCGGTGAGCATGCGGTGCAGGTCGTCGACGCTGGCCACCAGCTCGCCGTCGAAACGCAGCAGCAGGTCGCCCGCACGGACGCCAGCCTGGGCGGCGGAGCCCCCAGGCTGCACCTCGGACACCAGCACCGCGCTCTGGACCGGCCGGTGCAGCCGGGCGGCGAGGCGCGGATCGAGCGGCGTGGTCTGGCCGGACAGTCCCAGCCGCGAGCGGCGCACGCGGCCGTCGCGCATCAGCCGGGTCATCACGTCCACCGCGGTGTCGACGCCGATGGCGAAGCAGATGCCCTGGGCGCCGCCGATCATGGCGGTGTTGATGCCCACCACCTGCCCGGCCCCGTCCACCAGCGGCCCGCCGGAGTTGCCCGGATTGAGCGGCGCATCGGTCTGGATCACGCTCTCGATCAGCCGCCCGGAGGCGCTGCGTAGGGTGCGGCCGAGCGCGCTGACGATGCCGGCGGTGACCGTCGCCTGGAAGCCCAGCGGATTGCCGATCGCCACCACCAGCTGGCCGACGCGCAGGGCGCGCGAGCTGCCGAAATTGGCGTGCGGCAGGCCCGTGCCGGCCAGCCTCAGGACCGCCAGGTCGGTCGCGGGATCATCGCCGACCAGCTGCGCCTCCAGCCGGCGGCCGTCGGTGAGGCCGCCGCTGAGCTCGGTCGCGCCGGCGACCACGTGGCTGTTGGTGAGCAGGTAGCCGTCGGGAGTGAAGAGGACGCCCGAGCCCGTGCCGCCTCGGCCCTTCGGCCCCTTGGCGGTGATGTGGACGACGCTGGGGCCGACAGTCTCGAAGGCGTGGGCGACGCGTTCGGAGTAGGGATCGAGGACAGGTCTACTGTCGTCGTAAGTATCGAATGCCATGCGCGTCAGGTGGGGATCCCGCCCGACCTGACAAGGCCTTGCGCCTGGTCCTCAGGCGACTCTCAACCCCAAGTGATTGCAGGCGCCGGGGAAACCTTCGCTCGGCGAGGGCAACTCGTCGAGGTCGAGGCGCCGGCCGACGACGCGGGCGATTTGGTTGGCCACCTGCTCGTTGTAGCGCCACTCCGCAGACGCCGGGTACTGGGCCGCCGGCGCGTCGCGGCCGACGTAGGCGTCCCAGCAGGCGCGCCAGGTGGCCAGGCCCAGCCGGGTGATGTGCGCCGTCTCGTGCAGCGCCAGATAGTGCAGGCCGAGCCCGTGCCAGGCGGCATAGCCCAGCAGCCCGTCCACCTGCACCGCCGCCTGCGCCGAGGTCCAGGTGTCGAAGTCGCCGGGCCGGGCGAACCGGCTCGCCACCTCGCCAACCCCGCCGTTGGTCACCCCGCCGGTGGCCAGCGACCAGGTGAGGTTGCCGAACTTCCGCTTCAGGTCCTGGGCGTCCACCATGCCGATGGGCTCGCCGTCCTCGGCGTGGATCTCCAGCACCTCGTCGTCGGCGAGGCCGGCCAGCCGGGTCTCGGCCTGGGCGACGACCTCGCGGAATTCCGCCCAGGCGTCCTGCAGCCTGGCGGTGTCGGTGAACGCGGCGGGGATGAGGTCGAGGAACGGCATGGTTTGGCAGCCGGTTGCGG
>JAQGIJ010000049.1 GCA_028291285.1 Phenylobacterium sp.
CCGGTTCTCGACGATTCCGCGCGCTCGGACGCCGCAACCGGCCTTGTCCGGCCCCGGTCCGTCATGCTCCGTCCGGCCGACCGCCGGGGCGGGTGTTGCGTAGGCGTCATGAGGCCCATGAAAAAAATCGAAGCCGTCATCAAGCCGTTCAAGCTGGACGAAGTGAAGGAGGCCCTGCAGGAGCTGGGCGTCCAGGGCATGACGGTCATCGAAGCCAAGGGCTATGGGCGCCAGAAGGGCCAGACCGAGCTCTACCGCGGCGCCGAGTACGTCGTGGACTTCCTGCCCAAGATCAAGATCGAGGTCGTGGTCGTCGACGACCAGCTGCAGCCGGCGCTGGACGCCATCAGCGCAGCGGCGCGCACCGGCCGCATCGGCGACGGCAAGATCTTCGTCTCCGACATCATCGACGTGCTGCGCATCCGCACCGGCGAGACCGGCACGGCCGCGATCTAGAGACCATCATCGACAGCCCAAAAGAGGGATAATACTATGCCGACGGCCCAAGACATCCTGAACCAGATCAAGGAGAAGGACGTCAAATACGTCGACGTGCGCTTCACCGACATTCGCGGGAAGATGCAGCACGTCACCTTCGACATCGACCTCGTCGACGACGACTTCCTCAACGACGGGACCATGTTCGACGGCTCCTCGATCGCCGGCTGGAAGGCGATCAACGAGTCCGACATGAAGCTGCGGCCCGACCTCTCGACCGCGATCATCGATCCGTTCTACCAGCAGACCACGCTGGCGCTGTTCTGCGACGTGGTGAACCCCGACACCGGGACCCCCTACAGCCGCGACCCGCGCTCGATCGCCAAGGCGGCGCTGAACTACGTCAAGCAGGCGGGCATCGGCGACACCGTCTACTTCGGCCCGGAAGCCGAGTTCTTCATCTTCGACGACGTGCGCTGGGACACCGCCCCCAACAACACCTTCTACGCCTATGATTCCATCGAGCTGCCGGTCAACACCGGCAAGGTCTATCCGGAAGGCAACATGGGCCACCGGCCCGGCCCCAAGGGCGGCTATTTCCCGGTGAACCCGGTGGACTCCGGCCAGGACCTGCGCGGCGAGATGCTGGCGGTGATGGGCGAGCTCGGCATGAAGCCGGAGAAGCACCACCACGAGGTGGCGCCGGCGCAGCACGAGCTCGGCCTGAAGTTCGACGAGCTGATCACCATGGCCGACCGGATGCAGCTCTATAAGTACGTGATCCACAACGTGGCCCACGCCTACGGCAAGACGGCGACCTTCATGGCCAAGCCGATGTTCGCCGACAACGGCTCGGGCATGCACGTCCACCAGTCGATCTGGAAGGACGGCCAGCCGATGTTCGCGGGCGACAAGTACGCCGGCCTGTCGGACACCTGCCTCTGGTACATCGGCGGCATCATCAAGCACGCCAAGGCGATCAACGCCTTCTCCAACTCGACCACCAACTCCTACAAGCGCCTGGTGCCCGGCTACGAAGCCCCGGTGAAGCTGGCCTATTCGGCCCGCAACCGGTCCGCCTCGATCCGCATCCCGCACGTGGACAGCCCCAAGGGCAAGCGGATCGAAGCCCGCTTCCCCGACCCGATGGGCAACCCCTACCTGACCTTCGTGGCGCTGCTGATGGCCGGCCTCGACGGGGTGATCAACAAGATCGATCCGGGCGGCCCGGCCGACAAGAACCTCTACGACCTGCCGCCGCGCGAGCAGAAGAAGATCCCGGAAGTCTGCGGCTCGCTCCGCGAGGCGCTGGAGAACCTCGACAAGGACCGCGCCTTCCTGAAGGCCGGCGGGGTGATGGACGACGACTTCATCGACGCCTACATCGAGCTGAAGATGGAAGAGGTCATGCGCCTGCAGCTCCACCCGCACCCGGTGGAATTCGACATGTACTTCAAGTGCTAAGGCGCAGCGCCTAAGCGAAAGAACGAGGGCCGCGGATCGCTCCGCGGCCCTTTTCCTATCCCCTGTTGCGGCGTCGTCGCGTCAGGCCCGCTGGGCGATCCACCAGTAGACGGCGAAGGCCACCGCCGCCGGCGCGCCATACGCCGAGGCGTTGAGCCAGGGATCGGCGCCATGCGGCAGGGCCGCGGAGATCGCCACGCCCGTCGCCACCACGCCGAACAGAGCGGCGATCAGCCCGATAATGTTCATGAGCTCGGCCGGGACAGCGCGCACCCGCGCCTGGCCGCGTTCAGCAGATTTGCCTGCCATCCTTCGTCTCTCCCACCCGGCGCCGCTTCATTCCCCCCCGGGGCGGCGCTCGAAAAATTAAGCTCTCGTAATTTTTCTCAGATGACAAGCGCTTAGGTGGCTCTGCTGTAGCGGAATGTCGGAAGGTGGCCAGGTCGCCGGCGCCCAGCCGAGGTCAGCGGGCGGGTTTGCCAAGCAGCCAGCCGAACAGCGCCACCGCCACCCCTGCGCCGGCGAGCTGGCTGGCGATGAAGGCGGGCGCGGAGGACGGCGCGATGCCGGCGAAGGTGTCCGACAGGCTGCGGGCGATGGTCACCGCCGGGTTGGCGAACGAGGTGGACGCGGTGAACCAATAGGCCGCGGTGATGTAGAGGCCGACCATCATCGGCGTGGCCTGGGGCCGGAACCGCAGCGACCCCAGGATGGTGGCGACCAGGCCGAAGGTGGCGACCGCCTCCGAGAAGGCTTGCGCCGGTCCGTCCCTCAGCCTGGTCGAGACCTGCAGGATCGGCAGGGCGAACATGGCGTGGGCGGCCCAGACGCCGACGACCGCGCCGGCGAGCTGCGCCGGGATGTAGAGCGCGGCCAGCCCGGCGGACAGCTCCCGGCGGACGGCGAACATCAGGCTGACCACCGGGTTGAAGTGCGCCCCCGAGATCGGGCCGAAGACGGTGATCAGCACGACCAGGGCCGCCCCGGTGGCGAGAGTGTTACCCAAGAGCGCGATGGCGACGTTGCCGCCGGCCAGCCGCTCGCCCATGACGCCTGAGCCGATCACCACCGCCAACAGCAAGGCCGTGCCCAGCGCCTCGGCGGCGAGCTTGCGGCCGAGGTCGAAGTCTTCGAGCGGCGGCTCCAGGCTGGCGTCGCTCATTCCGCGGTGGCGGCCGGTTCGCTGGTGGAGCGGCCGATGTCGCCGAGGCGCTTCTGCAGGGCCAGGCGATCGAGCGAGGTCATCGGCAGGTTCATGAACAGGTCGATGCGGTTGTTCAGCATCCGGTAGCAATCGGCGAAGGCGAGGCCGATCTGCGCCTCATTGCCGGTCGCCAGCGCCGGGTCCGGCATGCCCCAGTGAGCGGTCATCGGCTGGCCCGGCCAGATCGGACAGACCTCGCCAGCGGCGTTGTCACAGACGGTGAACACGAAATCGAGTTCCGGCGCATCCGGGTTGGTGGCGCGGGAGAACTCGTCCCAGGCCTTCGAGCGGAAGCTGCTGGTGTCGTGATTGAACTTCTCCAGCAAGGCCAAGGCGTGCGGGTTGACCTTGCCGGCGGGCATCGAGCCCGCGGACCAGGCCTTGAACCGCCCCATGCCGGCGCGGCTCATGATCGCCTCGGCGATGATCGAGCGGCAGGAGTTGCCGGTGCAGAGAAACAGCACGTTGTAAGGGCGGTCGGTCATCGAAGCGTCTCCCAAGTTCAGGCGCACCGGCCTTCGGCGTCGCAGCACTGGCTCACCACCGCGGCGAGCGGCGCGCAGATCTCCGACGAACCGGCGCAGCAGTCCTCCATCAGGAAGGCCAGCAGCTCGCGCATGGCGCCGTAGTCGGCGGTGTAGATGATCGAGCGGCCGTCGCGCCGGGAGCGGATCAGGCCCGCATGGCTGAGGACGTTGAGATTGGCCGAAAGGGTGTTGGGCAGGACCTCGGCGCGGCGGGCGATCTCGCCGGCGGCCAGGCCGGCGCTTCCGGCCTGGACCAGCATGCGGAACACCGCGACCCGGCCCTCGTGGGCCAGGGCGGCCAGGCTCGCGACGGCGGGCTTGATTTCCATAATTCTACGATACTAGAAGTATATGACAGTTGGAAGACCACGCATGACCGACTTTCCCGCGCTCGACGGACAGTTCCTCTCCAGGCCCAGGCAGGCGGACCTGGAGCCCACCGCCCTGGCGTCCCATCCGCCGCGCATCCTGCTGCTCTACGGCTCGCTGCGGGAGCGGTCCTTCAGCCGGCTGCTGGTGGAAGAGGCCGCGCGCATCCTCGAGCGCCTGGGGGCGGAGACGCGGATCTTCGACCCGCGCGAGCTGCCGCTGCCGGACGCCGCGCCGCCGGGCCACCCGAAGGTGCAGGAACTGCGCGCGCTGTCGCAGTGGTCCGAGGGCCAGGTGTGGTGCAGCCCCGAGCGGCATGGCGCGATCAGCGCGGTGATGAAGGCGCAGATCGACTGGATCCCCCTGGAGATCGGCAGCGTGCGGCCGACGCAGGGTCGAACCCTGGCGGTCATGCAGGTCAGCGGCGGGTCGCAGTCGTTCAATGCGGTGAACACGCTTCGCCTGCTCGGGCGCTGGATGCGGATGATCACCATCCCCAACCAGTCCTCGGTGGCCAAGGCCTACCAGGAGTTCGACGAGGCGGGCCGCATGAAGCCGTCGGCCTATTATGACCGCCTCGTCGACGTGATGGAGGAGCTTTACAAGTTCACCCTGCTGACCCGCGACCGGGCGGACTATCTCGTCGACCGCTACAGCGAGCGCAAGGCGCAGGGGCGTCTGCCCCATGGCGCTGAACTCGCCGCCGCGGCGATGGCGGAGGAGACCAGGAGCAAGGGCGGCTAAGGTCGGGTTTCCGCCTGCGGAGGAGCGCCCTGCCCCGCCCGGCTCCAACGCCGCATTGCGTTTGCCGCCCGCGGGACTCATACGGGGTCCCAGAATCGCCTCACCCTGCGTCGAGCCATGCCCCCCAAAGCCAACGCCCAAGCTTCGCTTTTCGACGAGGCGCTGAACCCGGCGCCGGCCGCGCCGCTGGCCGAGACCCACGAGCCGCGCGCCGATCCCGAGGTCATCGGGCTGAAGCCGCCCGCGAGCCCACCGGCGGGCAGCTCGGGCGGCGGCTATTCGGCCAAGGACATCGAGGTCCTCGAGGGCCTGGAGCCGGTGCGCAAGCGGCCCGGCATGTACATCGGCGGCACCGACGAGCGGTCGCTGCACCACCTGTTCGCCGAGGTGCTCGACAACTCGATGGACGAGGCCGTGGCCGGCCACGCCAAGGTGATCGAGGTGAGCCTCGACGCCGAGGGCGTGCTGACGGTGCGCGACGACGGGCGCGGCATACCGGTGGACCCGCACCCCAAGCATCCCGGTAAGTCGGCGCTGGAGGTCATCATGACCGTCCTGCACTCGGGCGGGAAATTCTCCGGCAAGGCCTACGAGACCTCCGGCGGCCTGCACGGCGTCGGCATCTCGGTGGTCAACGCGCTGTCCGAGCGGGTCGAGGTCAACGTCTGGAAGGACGGCTTCGAGTGGCGCCAGAGCTTCAGCCGCGGCAAGCCGCTGGGCGGAATCGTAAAGATCGCCCCCACCAGGAAGAAGGGCACGGCGATCAGCTTCCGGCCCGACCCGGTGATCTTCGGCGAGGGCGTGGCGTTCAAGCCGGCCCGGCTCTACCGGATGGCGCGGTCCAAGGCCTATCTGTTCGGCGGGGTGGAGATTCGCTGGAAGTGCGATCCATCCCGCCTGCACGACCAGACCCCGGCCGAGGCGGTGTTCCGCTTCCCCAACGGCCTGGCCGACTTCCTGGCCGAGCGGGTCAAGGACATCGAGACGGTGACGCCTGAGCCCGTCGCCGGGCGCTGGGAGCGGCCGGGCGAAACCGGCAAGATCGAATGGGCGGTGGCCTGGACGCCGGCCGGCTTCGGCGAGGCCGACGGCTTCATGCAATCCTACTCCAACACCGTGCCGACGCCGGAGGGCGGCACCCACGAGGCGGGGCTGCGCGCGGCGCTGACCCGGGGGCTGAAGCAGTACGCCGAGCTGACCGGCGAGAAGCGCGGCGGGCTGCTCACCGCCGAGGACGTGGTCGCCCAGGCCGGCGCCCTGATCAGCGTGTTCATCGCCAACCCCGAGTTCCAGGGCCAGACCAAGGAGAAGCTCTCCTCGGGCGACGCCCAGCGGCTGGTGGAAAAGGCGCTCGCCGACCCCTTCGACCACTGGCTGACCGCCCAACCCAAGGCCGCCAGCGCGCTGCTGCAGTTCGTCATCGAGCGGGCCGAGGAGCGGCTGAAGCGCCGGCGCGATAAGGAGGTCGCCCGCGCCAGCGCAACCCGCAAGCTGCGCCTGCCCGGCAAGCTGGCGGATTGCTCCGGCAACGCCATCGACGGGGCGGAGATCTTCCTGGTGGAGGGCGACAGCGCCGGCGGCTCGGCCAAGCAGGCGCGCAACCGCAAGAGCCAGGCGATCCTGCCGCTCCGGGGCAAGATCCTCAACGTCGCCTCGGCCTCGCTGGACAAGACCGGCGGCAACAAGGAGCTGGCCGACCTGATGCTGGCGCTGGGCGTGCAGGGCGGGGCGAAGTTCAAGGAAGAGGATCTGCGCTACGAGCGCGTGATCATCATGACCGACGCCGACGTCGACGGCGCCCACATCGCCAGCCTGCTGATCACCTTCTTCTACCGCACCATGCCGGACATGATCCGCGCCGGGCGGCTGTTCCTGGCGCTGCCGCCGCTCTATCGGCTGAGCCATGGCGGCAAGGCGGTCTACGCCCGCGACGACGCCCACCGCGACCAGCTGCTGGCCACCGACTTCAAGGGCAAGAAGCCGGACATCAGCCGCTTCAAGGGCCTGGGCGAGATGATGCCGGCGCAGCTGAAGGAGACCACCATGGATCCTTCCAAGCGCACCCTGGCCCGCGTCACCCTGCCCCGCGCCGAGGAGAGCGTGGCCGACCTGGTGGAGGCGCTGATGGGCCGCAAGCCCGAGCTGCGCTTCCGCTTCATCCAGGAGAACGCCGAGTTCGCCGTGGCGGATCTGGACGTGTGAGGGCGCGCCCTCTCCCCGCTGGCGGGGAGAGGAGAGAGAGGAACGGCCGCGGAAGCGGCGGCGTTGTGCCGGGCGGAGGTCGCGATGGCGAAGAAGCACAAGCACAAGTCGCTGCTGCCGAAGCGGATCGCCGGCGTGAAGGTGCCCAAGGCGGTGCGCAAGGGCCGGCTGGGCGAGCTGCTCGCCTCGCAGACCGGCCGGGCGCTGCTGGCGCAGGCGGTGCTGGCCGCCGGCGCGATCGGGGCGACGAAGAAGGCGGGGGACGCGGTGGTCGACAAGGTCGAGGACGCCTCCCAGCCGGAGGGGCTGCGCGGTTTCGCCGGCGACGTCGCCGAACGGCTGAAGGCCCGCGGGACCGATGGCAAGGACGCCGGCGCGGCGGGCGCGGTGCTGGCGGTGGCGCTGGGCGAGGCGGCCCGGGCCTTCGTCAAAGCGCTGAACGAGCATCAGCGCCTGGCGGAACAGGGGCCGGCGGACTGGCGCGCCGAGGACGACGCCGAGGGCTCAAAAAAAAAGCCCGGCTCGTACCCGTCCCACACCCATTGAGCGGTGAGCGCGCAGCGCCCCTGGCCTGGCGCCCGGCGCCGGCCCGGCGCGACAGCCTGGGCTCGAAGCTGGCGGCGGTGGGGGTGCGGGGCCTCGTGCGCCTGGCCCACTGGCGCGGGCGCAAGGACGCCGAAAAGGCGCTCCGCCGCAGCCGGACGCCAGCCTTCCGCGGCTTCATCCAGATCAACCTGGTGCGGTCCCGCTGAGGCTGAAAGCCGACCGATGAACCCGGACGATGCGGGAAACGTTGACTTGCCGAGCGCCGCCCGTATCTTCCGCGCGCGTGGCGATCTCCGTCCGCGCCGCCGCGGTACGCCAGCCCTTCCCTTAGCGAGGATCCGGCGGGCCCCCGTCCCCTCTACGTAAGTAATGACCGAATTCTCAGAACTGGGCCTATCGCCCGCGACCTTACAGGCCGTCGCCGACACCGGCTACACCACCGCCACACCGATCCAGGCCGAGGCGATACCCGTCGCCCTGCAGGGCCGCGACGTGCTGGGCATCGCCCAGACCGGCACCGGCAAGACCGCGGCCTTCACCCTGCCGATGATCGACCGCCTGAAGGCCGGCCGCTCCAAGGCGCGCATGCCGCGCGCCCTGGTGATCGCGCCGACCCGAGAGCTGGCCGACCAGGTCTCGCTGTCGTTCGAGAAGTACGCCAAGGGCCAGAAGCTCTCCTGGGCGCTCTTGATCGGCGGCGTCTCCTTCAGCGACCAGGAGCAGAAGCTCGACCGCGGCGTCGACGTCCTGATCGCCACCCCCGGCCGGCTGCTCGACCACTTCGAACGTGGCAAGCTGCTGATGACCGGCGTGCAGATCATGGTCGTCGACGAAGCCGACCGCATGC